>JAEDMR010000172.1 GCA_016302925.1 Bacillota bacterium | reverse complement strand
GCGCCCAGCGGTTCTCCCGGACCTGCCAGTACGATGGCTCCTTCCACCAGCACAGCACCCGCCAGCAGCTTGCCGGCAAAGGCACCCACCATTCCCGTAATCGCGGCAGAAACCACCACCAGCGTGCTTTCCTTAAACCGGCAGGCTACACCAACGCCGATTCCTGCTCCGGTAACTGCTGCCGCCATTTTTCCTATGAGATAAATCATGTCTCCGGTGCTGCCGCCTGCCAGCAACCCGATCTGCTGAATAATGGTACCCACGATCAGAGTAGCAAACAGTCCGTGCGCCATCCCCGCCAGACCATCAATAAAAATGTGATTCAGATAATTTTTCATATACCCCGCCTTCAATTACATTTCATAGTCTGTCTTCTTCCATAAATCGTGCATTGGTCCCGTGAATTTCAAAGAATTCCCGTGACGCACGTTCCCCGATTCCTGCCGGATATTTCTGAATTTCCTGCAGATACTCTTGCTCATCGATAGTAAGCATCTTCTGATCTTTCATGATGATTCTGCCGTTGACGACTGAAAGAACCACTTCGTTTCCTCTTGCACTGTACACCAGATTCGGAACAATGTTTCGCATCGGGTATGTATATACCGGAAGCATGGATGGTACGAACAGATCAACGGCAATAAAGTCCGCCTGCTTGCCGGCTTCCAGAGATCCGATAATATCATCCGCACCGATTGCCCGTGCGCCTTCAATCGTGGCCATACGCAGTGCTTTCCATGCCGGCATGATTTCCGGATTCTGATATTTTATCTTATTAAACAGACACACATTCTTCATCTCATGAATGATGTTATGGCAGTTGTTTCCCGGTGCCTGATCCGATCCCAGTGCCACAGTCCCGCCGGCATCCTGGAAAGTCACACTCGGGCACACGATTCCATCAATGATTCCGATTGAAGCAGGATTCACAATCATAGATGCACCACTGCGCGCTATCAGACGAGTTTCCTCCTCACTGCAATCGGTCAGATGTACCGCAATCAGGCTCTCATCCAGCATGCCAAGCTCTGATAGAAAAGCAGTCGGACGCTTCCCATAACGTTTTTCAATCTGATAAGTTTCCCGGTCTCCCTGTTGAACATGCATATGCAGTTTTGTCTTTTTTTCTTTTACAATTTTCTGAACTTTCACAAGCAGTTCCGGACTCACAAAATCCGCCCCCTGCGGCCCGAACAAAATCCGAATGCGCCCATCTTTCTTCTTATGCCAGCGATCAAAAAGCGCAAGTTTTCTCCTCAGGTCTTCCTCCCCGGCAGCATCATCGAACTCATACAGTTCTCCCGGGCGATATACTCTGCGTTTTGCTGATCGAATCATCTGCGTAATATTCCCCCGCACGCCGATCCGGTCGATAAATCTGCAGACATTTTCCATATCTGCTTCATAGTCTCCCAGACATGTCGTACCGGCCTTCACGGCTTCAATGATGGCAACCCGACTGCCTGCATCTCTCTCTTCAGCGGTCACTGCATTCTCAAAAGGCTGCAGACCATACATCATCCAGTTGTTTGTATCCTGTGCCAGCCCTCGCATCACATTGCACGAGGTATGCATATGTCCGTCAATGAATCCCGGAAGCACCGCGTGATGAGGTAAGTCCAAAACCTCATCTGCGCAGTATTCTTTTTCGTAAGATTTTGCATCGAAAAATCCCTCTATCTTACTGCCGTTGACCAACATCACTACGCCGGTCCGATACCCCACGCCGTCCCCTTCCATGGTATAAAAGTGAGGTGCTTTCACAATCATATCTACTTTTTTCATGTGCTTTCCCTGTTTTCCTATTTCGTCGGCTGCCGGTAGAACCGCCCGTTCACCTGTTCTGTCTGGATGACGTTGATGAATGCTTTTTCATCGATGGCCCGGATTTCCTGCATCAGCCGGTCCACTTCACCGCGTCCTACCACAGAGTAAAGAATATGGCGCGGCGCCTCTTCATAGCACCCTTCTCCTTCAATGAGGGTGGCATCGTGATGGGTGCTGATCCGGATCTGTTCGTAGACCTCTCTCGGCTTGGATGTGATGATCAGCAGCGTATCCTTCTGATACCGCTTATACAGCATCTGGATCACCTGGGTGCTGCAGAACTGGAAAATGATCGAATACAGCGCTGCATCAAAACCGAAAAGAATGCCTGCCAGCGTGAGAATGCACACGTTGCCGAGGAAAATGTAGTTCCATGTGTCGATTCCCTTCTTCTCCGAAAAGTAGATGGAAATGAAATCCGTTCCGCCGCCGCTGGCCCCGGCCAGCAGGCTGACGCTGATGGACACCCCGTTGAGGATTCCGCCGAAAATGCTGATCAGCAAGGTGTCGTATGTAATGGTGATATCCGGCAGCAGATCCGTCAGGAAGCTGGACAGAAACACCACATAAAACGAAAAGATGGTGAACCGCTTTCCGATAAACCGGAACCCGATATAGGCCGGCACGATATTCAGCGGCAGATAGACCAGCGAGTACGGAATCGCCACATGGAAAAACTGGCTTCCGATCCGCTGAATTAAAAGGGTGATGCCTGCGAATCCGCCCGGAAACAGCCCGCCGGTATTGACGAAGCTTCGCAGATTGAAGGCGTAGATCGCCGCCCCCAGTGTCAGTATCGCCAACGTCTTCAGATCTTTTTTCACGTCAATCATTCGCTGTTCCATTTACTGTTCTCCCTCCGGCTGCCTCATTTCCGGGATTTTGCACACGTCGATCCATTTCTCGGCCTTCGAGATGCGGAAGATTTCGTCACAAGTCAGTTCGATGGCACTGTTGGAACTTCCGCACGCCGGAAATACCGTTTCGAACCGCTTCATGGATACGTCGCAAAATACCCTCACCCGTGGATTTTCGATGGCGAAGGCGCATACGCCACCGATGGCATGTCCTGTAAATTCCACCACTTCTTCTGCCGTCAGCATTTTCGCTTTCTGACCGAAGGTGTCTTTAAACTTCCGGTTGTCGATTTTCGTATCGCCTGCCGTCTGGATCAGAATACAGCCGTCTTCACCGTCCTTAAAGGACAGGGTTTTGCAGATTCTGGCGTCCTCCACGCCTACAGCCTGCGCTGCCAGTTCCACCGTTGCACTGGATACGTCAAATTCCTGGATTCTCTCTTCCATGCCCAGGTCGCGGAAGAATTCCCTTACTTTTTCAATCGCCATATTGTTCTACCTCATTTATCAAAATTCATATAGTTGAATTTATTTCTATCTTCTATAGTATATCATAAGAAAAACACCTTTTGTGAAAAAAAGGTGTTGGCAACGCTGGATACATGTTTTCGTTTTGTTTTTCCCGCTGCATTCTGCCTTTCTGCGTCAGAACAGAAACAGGATCAGCAGCAAGATGACGCCCGGAATCCCCAGAACGCCTACCACCACTGCCGTAATGATGTTCAGTGGAATCAACAGCAGTCCGAACATCCCAGCGATCAGATTGACCACCAGAATCAGAACGCCGCCCACCAGGCTGCTGATCAGCAGTTTGCCAATCAGTTTCAGCGGCCAGAGAAAGATTTTGCCCAGAAGCAAAATCAGCAGCAATGCCCCCGCATACGTTAAAAAAACGCTCAATTCCAGTCCTAACATATTCTCCCCCTTCACTTTGTATAAACTATGACGTTTTGGAATAAAATAGAATAAACTGATTGCGAAAGGTGTGATATTTCATGAAAGGAAACAGAAAACCCTACTCGGAAAACGAATTTCTGCTGAACTCCCTTCAGTCTGCCAGGCTCGAACTCCATGAGGCTGCAAATCTGTTCAATGAGCTGACAGACAGCGATGCCATCGACTACGCTTCCTACAATCTTCTGGCAGCACGCACCAGATATTCCTACCTGCTGAAGCTTGCGAAAGAGAAGCAGCTCTCCCTCTAAAGCTGTCTCCGCCCCTCCAGCGACTTCAGAAGAGTCACTTCATCCGCATATTCCAAATCACCGCCCACAGGAATTCCATGGGCAATCCGGCTGACCTTGATTCCCGCCGGTTTGATCAGGCGGGCGATGTACATGGCAGTCGCTTCCCCTTCAATGTTAGGGTTGGTTGCGACGATCAGTTCCTTCACATCGCTGGCCTGCAGCCGTGCGATCAGGGATTTCAGGTTGATGTCCTCCGGACCGATTCCCTCCATGGGGGAAATCACGCCGTGGAGCACATGGTATAAGCCGTTATATTCCCGGATCCGTTCCATGGCAGCCACATCACGCGGGCTTTCCACCACGCAGATCACATCCTGTCTGCGGGCAGGATCACTGCAGATTCTGCATGGGTCGGTGTCCGTCAGATTGCCGCAGACGGAACAGTACCGCATCTCCCGTTTGGCACGCAAAATCGAGCCCGCCAGCTGCTCCGCCTCCTTATCCTCTAAAGACAGAATGTGAAACGCAAG
>JAEDMR010000171.1 GCA_016302925.1 Bacillota bacterium | reverse complement strand
GTACCAAATTGGTACACATTTAAAATTTCTTGAGTTGTAATATCTATAAAAAAGATATATATTTACACAGTTAAATCGAAATTTATCAGTCCGTTTTTCTGTCCTTTCCCGCGCGGTATTTCTTAGGAGTGACACCTGTTTCGCGGTGGAAAAAGCGGGTGAAGAACGTGGCGCTCTGAAAGCCAAGAGAGTCGGCAATCTCGTAAATAGACAGATTTGTGTGGCGCAGCAGAACCTGTGCGCGGAGAATGCAGTGGGCGTTGAGCCAGTCCATCACACTGCGGCCGCTTTGTTCCCGGATAACGGAGGATAGGTGGTTGGGCGTAATGCAGAGGTGGTCGGCATAGGCCTTGATATTCCGCGGGAGCGGATCTTTCCGGCCAAGGGCATCCAGAAACTGCTGGAGGATGCGCTGACCACGGCTGAGTTTGGCAGAGCTCTCCCCGGACTGATGGGCATGAAGCAGCTTCAGGTCGTACAGAAGTGCCGTTTCCAGATGCTCAACTGTCTGCCGGTCATAAGGACGGTGGACAATCTCCCAGAGAAGATCCACATAATGCTGCATTCGCTGGAAATCATCTACCTGCAGGCGCAGTCTGGCGCATTTTTCGAAGTCTATGGGCAGACGGCCGAAGGACAGCATCTGCCCTTCATAGTCATCGGATAGCGAAGTGATGCTGATGTAGTTGTGCTGCGGGATGACCAGCACATCACCCGCCTGAGTCTCGAAGGGTAAAAGGTTAATCTGGTACGTGGCTGTACCGCTGGTCACAAGAACAATCCGGCCCAACTCTACGTACTGGGGTGTATGAAGCATATCCACAGATGAAGTATGCTTCAGGGGCTGCAGGGAATGCAGGATGGCGATGTCTTCGGATACATAAACCTCGCTGCTCATACCGGTCTGCTGGAGCAGGAAAGAAGGGCGGAGAAGGCATGTTTTAGTGCTCATTTTACAGGAGATTTAGGCAAAGATACATCAAAATCGTAGGAATCGTACACTTTTCCATTGAAAAGGATAATTATTGGAAGCCATTCGTGCCGTACCTTTGTAATGCAAAGTTCACTAAAGCCAATTTGTATGAAACCGTTTAGATTCTTTACCCGGTATTGGGCCGCCTTCGGCGGTGTCCTGTTTGTGGGACTTGCCTTTTTCGTGGGCATCTGGGGCTCCCAGCTTCCCGCTATGCAGCGATATATGGTCCTTTTCTTTATGGCACTGCTCTTCCATCAGTTTGAGGAATACGTATTCCCGGGCGGATTCCCGGCAGCTGCCAACAAGGGTCTTTTCGGAGAGAAAGAGAACCTCAATGTTTACCCTTTGAATGAACTCAGTGCCGTCACCGTTAATGTGTTCTGCGCCTATCCGCTCTACATCGTGGGCATTTTCTGCTACCAGTGGATCTGGTACGACATCTTCATTGCCTATTTTACGATGGCGCAGGTCCTGATGCACTGCTTCAAGATGAACAGCTCGCTGAAGTCCTGGTATTGCCCCGGCTGCTTTTCGGCCCTGTTCGTCATGCTTCCGCTGGGCATTTACTTCCTTGTGCAGCTGGCTGCCACCGAGACCTTCCCGTCCTACTGCTGGTGGGCTCCGATTTGCGCATTCCCGGTGGTTGCCTTACTGACCATCCTTCTTCCTATCATCAGCTTCCGGCGCAAAGACACTCCTTATGCCTTTGCAAAGCATCAGGATGATGAGTTTGAAGTGCGCCACGGTATAGCATCGCTGTTCCGTAAAGAGAAATAAACCAAATAATCAGATTGAATACCATGGGAAAATTCATCAAGCACTACGCTTTGGAGATATATACGGTCATCGCCATGCTGCTCATTACACTGGTTGCCATGTTCATGGATAATCTTACCGTCATTCAGCAGGCAGCCGTCTGGGCCTCGTTCCTCTGCATTTTGCACGAATGGGAAGAAGGCCGATACCCCGGAGGCTTTCTGGATTTCATTCAGAAAAATGTCCTGAAGAGGGAGGTCGACAAAGAAGCTGCGCTTGGAAGCCGTCTGATTACCGGTGTATTCATCTTCGTCATTACCATCGTGCCGTTCTTCTTTGGTGACAAGATTCCGATGTTTGCCGTGGCGATGGCCACCTTCTTCATCTTTGAGGGCTGCGTACACGTTGCCGGCATCAAGATCTTCAAGTTGGATAAACCCTATACTCCGGGTATGGTGACTGCAGAGATTGAACTGGTGAGCGGCGTTGCACTGATTGTGTATCTGGCGGTCAATCACCTTGGTGCCTGGTACGACTACACCTTCGGCCCCTTCGTATTCCTTGCGTGTTTTGTTATTATGCAGCGTACCCTGATGGCTACGATTGGTCTTCGTTACAAGGATATGTTTGCCATTGTGAAAAAGAGACTGGGGAAGTAAATTCCCCGTTTATCGAAATGAATAGGCCCCGGCAGTCCAAAGAGGATTATCGGGGCTCGTGGTTCTTCAATAAGCGCCATTAGCGTTTGTCCATCAAACCAAACTTCTCCCACTGGTCCGGGAGATAGTTTGCCTTGATGAGTTTGCGATACACATTTGCCCTCTCCCGAAGGGAATTGAGCTGGGCATTCGCTTCTTCCAGTTTTCTGGAAGTTTCGGCACGCATCCGGTCCACTTCCTGAATCATTGTGATGGCCTTGTCGGCATCCTGTTCCATGGCGGTCAGATCGGCTTCTTTGACGCCGTACTTTGAGAGCTCGGAGAGTCTTTTCTTCATACCGCTTGCAAGGAATTTCCCTTTGAGGGCATTGGTTTCGAAAACCTTTGACATATAATTAGTTATTATATTAAACAGGAACCTTCATATGTGGTTTAAGCATAGTGGGTTCATAGCAAAATTACAAAAAAACAGTCAGATTGTGACCCTTGAAAACACGAAAAATTTGCTACCTTTGCATCCGATTTTGAACGCTTGGTAGAGCTTGTACTCCGCATTATTTATGAACAAAAACAACAGCGGAAAGCTCACCTTCACGATCCTTTCCATTTCCCTTCTTACCGTTATGGCAGGCGCTGCCATCGCACCTGCACTGGGCATCATCCGTGACCATTTTGCAGATGCTCCGGATATGCTGGTCCAGCTGATCGTCAGCTTGCCGGCCCTTTTCATCATCGTCACCAACCTGCTGTTTCCCTGGCTCTGCAGCCTGATGAAGACTCGCACATTGGCACTTGCGGGGCTGCTGCTGTACGTTGTGGCCGGAGTGGGATGCTTCTTTGTGGACAACATCTGGATACTGCTCGCCATGCGGGCACTACTGGGCGTAAGCGTCGGCTTGATAATGCCATTGTCTACAGGCCTTCTGTCGTACTACTTTCCACCGGAGAAGCAGGCTGACCTGATGGGCCTTGCAGCAGCTATGAACCAGATGGGTGGCGTGGTGGCTACGCTTCTTGCCGGACTCCTTGCCAACATCAGTTGGAACTACGCCTTCCTGGTCTACTTGCTGGGCTTGATTGCCGTAGTCCTGGTGCTGCTTTACCTGCCGAATGAACGTCTGAAAGGCGGCTCCGGCCCATCCCTGAGCCTGCTGAAAAAATTCCATCCCTCGGTCGCGGGGATGTTTCTGGTGATGATTCTGTTCTTCATCTATCCTACACGATTCGCCATCAGTGCTCACGCGGGGACAGCCCTGTCCAACAACACCATTACGCTCATTATGGTAGGGCTGGACGTGGTTGCCTTTCTCGTCGGCCTGGTATTCGGAAAGATGATGCGGGGCTTCCGCCACGGAATGAAGTACCTGGCACCGACCGGATTCGTCATCGGCTATCTCTTCCTTTCGAAGGGTTCCACATTGCCGCTTTTGCTGACAGGTTCGGCCTTCATTGGCATTGCCAACGGCATCGGCGTCCCTTATCTGAACACCATCGCCTCTATGAAAGCCGGCAAGGAAGCCGCATCTACCGTGATGCCGCTCCTGTCTGCAGCGCTCTATCTTGGGCAGTTCCTTTCACCCCTGATCATTACCCCGCTCGGGGCTTTATGTTTCGGCCCCTCTGACATCCTGGCGCCCTTCAAAGCTGGCGTCCTAATCGGTATCCTCTATCTGCTTCAGGCCTTCATGACCCGAAAGAATCAGGTGGTCGAGTAAATTCGAATTTATCTGCGAGAAAAATGCCTGGCACAAATGTATAGTGTCAGGCATTTTTCATACTATTTTATCTGTAACTATTTTGTGGCTGAAGACTATATAGATTTAGAGCCAGTATAAATGGATTTTGCTTCAGAATACAAAAGAAATAGGAACTATTAATGGAGGTGTGATTGCAGTATTTGTCTAACCTTCAGTTTATTACGTTACGTGCTATTGAATAAGTTCCTATATAAGTCAAGTTCCCATAATAAGATAAATTATGTAACAGAAATTGTCAGCAGGGGAGTGGTCCTCAAAACTAT
>JAEDMR010000170.1 GCA_016302925.1 Bacillota bacterium | reverse complement strand
ATTTTGCAACATGTTGTTTTTTTTGCAACCTCCACTATACACAGGACGAAAAGCGTAAAAACGTTGAAAAAAAGCCAAAAACATCGGGATGATGGATTTTGGCACGGATTTTGCTATATATGGAAAGTGAAAAGAACAAGAATCCGGAATCTTGTAGGAAATAAAGAAATGTTACACAACCTGAAAAGAAAGGAATGAGTTACATGGCAGCAATCAAGAATGTCCTGATCATGGGCGGCGGCTTAATGGGTAAGAATATCGCATTCGTCGCTTCTTCTGTCAAGGACTACGACATCACAATTTATGACATCAACCCTGTCGATGTGGAGGCAGGCATCCGCACCAGCACCAAGCAGCTGGTGGAAAAAGGAATCGTTTCCGAAGCTGAACTGGCAGAAAGATTAACCAGAATCCACTTCACACAGGATCTGGAAAGCGACGGCATCAAGAATGCAGATCTGGTCATCGAAGCAGTATTCGAAAACATGGATCTGAAGCGGGAAACCTTCGCTAAGCTGGAAGCACGCTGCAGAAAGGACTGCATCTTCTGCACCAACTCTTCCGTAATGAGTCCGTCCGAGATCTCCAGAGATCTGAAATACAGAAACCGTTTCGTGGGAACCCACTTCTGGAACCCGGGTCACCTGATTCCGCTGGTGGAAGTGGTAAGAACCGATGCCACCGACGATGATACGGCAAACACCGTCATGGAATTCATGGCGAAGATCGGAAAGAAGCCGGCACTGTGCAACAAGGACGTACCGGGATTCATCGCAAACCGTCTGCAGCATGCGCTTTGGAGAGAAGCCATCTCCATCGTGGAAAACGGCATCGCCGATGCAGCAACCGTCGATATGGCCATCAAGAATTCCTTCGGTCTGAGACTGCCGCAGCTGGCACCGCTGGAAAATTCCGATATGGTAGGAACCGACCTGACCTTCAACATCCACAACTATGTACTGGACTACATTGAAGATTCCCACAAGCCATCCCCGCTGCTGACCAAGATGAAGGAAGAAGGCAAGATGGGCTTCAAGTCCGGCGAAGGCTTCTACAAGTGGGATGACGAAAAGATCGCAAAATGCAACGCAGATCTGAACAGCTATCTGATCAAGATGCTGTACGATAAATAGAATTTAACGAAAAATCTGACGAAAAATTTGACGAAAATAGAGGAGTGATTATCATGGCAGATTTAAAGAATAAAAGAATCATTACCGCAGCAGTAACCGGAGCATGGCCGAAGAAGGAAAACAACCCGAACGTACCGATGACTCCGGCAGAAATCTGCGAAGACATTTATGACTGCTGGCAGGCAGGTGCAGCGATTGCTCACATCCACATGAGAGATGACAACGGCAACGGTACCATGGACCACAACAAGTTCAGAGAAACCGTAGAACTGCTGAAGAAGAACCACCCTGACTGCGACATCATCATCAACATGACCACTTCTGGCGACATCTATGCAACCGATGAAACCAGAGTAGAGCATGTAAAGGAATTAAAGCCGGAAATGGCTTCCTATGACTGCGGTTCCATGAACTGGCTGAATACCGCCCTGTTCATCAACAGCCCTTCCTTCCTGGAAATGTGCGGTAAGCTGTTCCAGGAAACAAACACCAAGCCGGAAATCGAAGCCTTCGACCCTGGCATGATCGCCAATGCTGCTTACTATGTGAAGAAGGGTATCCTGAAGGCACCTCTGCACTTCCAGTTCTGCATGGGTTGTGCAAACGGCATCCCTGGTTCTGTAAAGAACCTGCTGTTCATGAAGGAAACTGCAGATGAACTCTTCGGCAAGGGCAACTACACCTGGAGTACCTTCGGTGTTGGCCACAGCGCTATGGAAGTGATGTATGCTGCCATCGCTCTGGGCGGAAACATCCGTGTGGGCATGGAAGACAACGTAATGTACAAGAAGGGTCAGCTGGCCGACAGCAACCGTCAGTTCGTAGAAAGAGCAAAGAGAATCATCGAAGAATACGGCTGCGAAGTCGCTACACCGGACGAAGCCAGACAGATCCTGGGCCTGAAATAGTCCCGGTGCCGCTGGGGCGGCACACATCAAACAGCGAAAATGAGAAGAGCTTGGCTGGCAAACGCAAAGTTTTAAAAGTAATAAAAGACGACATCAAGTAATCAACATAATTCCATAATATTACCCGACCGCCGGGTGTCGGACAGCTGTACACCCATCAGCTGTCCGGCGGAAACGGCGGGAAGGAAAGAAATTGAACAAGTTTGTTTGTTATTAAAAAAAGGAAAAGGAGAAAAACGATGCCAAACGAAAGCGTAAAGCAGAGCAAAGGTACTCCGTTATGGAGACTTTCGAAAAAATTCCAGTACGCGGCAGATAAGATTATTCCGGATTCATTAGTATTCTGCTTAATCCTGACCTTCCTCGTATTTGTACTCGCACTTATCTTAACCAAATCAAACCCATTAGATTTATGTACGTATTGGTTTGAAGGACTGTGGACACAGAACAGCTTCGCATTCCAGATGGGTATCATGGTAGTCACCTGTGCAACCTGTGCGAAAGCACCGCAGGTAAAGAGAGTGATGAACAGCCTGGCAAGCAAGGCACACACTCCGACTGTTGCCATGATCATGCTGGTAATCTTCGGATTTGTAACCAGCTTCATCAACTGGGCATTCTGTACTGTAGTAGGCGCACTGTTCGCTATGTACCTGGCCAAGAACGTAAAGGGTATGCACTTCCCTCTGATGCTGGCAGTTATCTACACCTGCATGGTATTCGGACAGTGCTTAGGGCCAACCGCTTCTGTATATGCACTGCTTGCAACAGAAGAAAACTTCCTGGTACAGGCTGGATACTTCGATGGTATCTTATCTCAGGATATCACCGTATACAACCCGCATAACGTAATCATCTGGAGCATCTTCGCCGTGATTCTGCTGATCATTGCTTTAGTGACCAAACCGCCGAAGCACGAAATCGTAGAATTAAAGACGGAATTAGATGACGCAGATGTAAACTATGACGTAACAGAAAAAGACACTCTTGCTGACAAGATGAACGGCGGAAAGCTCTTCATGTACATCATCGGCCTGGCTGGTATCGTCGTAATTGCAAGAGAATTCATTACCAAGGGCTTCATGGGTGCTCTGTCCATGAACCTGATCATCTTCCTGTTCATCGTACTGAACTGCTTCCTGTACAAGACACCGAGAGCCTTCATCGAAGCCTATAAGGATAACATGAAACTGGCTTGCGAAATCATCGTACAGTTCCCGTTCTACGGTGGTATCATGGGAATCATGCAGTCTTCCGGACTGGCAGAAGTTATCGTTGCCGGTATCGTATCCATCGCAACCGCAGCAACCCTGCCTGTATGGTCCTTCATCTCAGCTGCAATCGTTAACCTGTTCATCCCTTCCCAGGGCGGACAGATCATCGTACAGGGACCGTTACTGTTAGACGCTGCAAATCAGCTTGGAGCTAACTCCATTGACGTAATCAATGCGTTCGTATATGGTGACGAATGCACCAACCTGCTGCAGCCGCTGTATCTGATCCCGATGCTGGCAGTTGTAAACATGAAGCTGAAAGATGCATGGGGCATGTGCGCATTCATCTGCCTGTTCTGGTTTATCGTAGTAACATTAGGTTACCTGATTGTACCTGGACTGGTACCGATGGCAGGAGTATAAGAAGGTAGAATCATGACCTGGGGAATCAGTTTCATGTATTACCATTGCCCGGTATGCGGCATGAAATTCAAATATGGGCTTGACCTGATCTCCGAATTTGGAGAAGAATTCGGCAAATGCCCGAAGTGCCATGTGGATGGCGTCTACGAAAAGGACGGCGCCAGAACACTGGACGATTATGACTACACGGAAGTCGAGTAGGATCATGCAGCGCCATGGCCGACCGGCCGGCGCGGATCTGCTCAAATCCGTACTGAAATTGCCAGCTTATCTCACCTACATTTCATATTAAAAACGAGCGATAGCCCCGAACGGTGCCCTGGTACCGGGCGGGGCTGTTGTTCTACCTGACGGAAAGGAGAAGAAAACCATGATGAAGAACTTAAAAGGCAAAAACGCAGTGGTGACCGGTGCAGCCAAAGGCATCGGCAGAGGCATCGCAGAGCGGTTCGCACAGGAGGGGGTCAATGTGCTGGTGGCAGACATCCTGGGCGAGGAAGCGAAGGCTGCAGCCGCAGAACTGACGGAAACCTACGGCATCCACGCAGAAGGATACGCCATCGACCTGCGAAATAACGACGAGATCGAGGCGATGATGGATTTTGCCAATCGGGCATTCGGCAGCATCGACATTCTGGTCTGCAACGCCGGCATCACCATCCACAACTGGGCCACCGACTATCCGATTGAAGACATCGACAAGGTCTTCGACCTGGACATCCGCGGCTACTATCTCTGCGCCCGGACAGCGGCCAGATACATGAAGAAGCAGGGG
>JAEDMR010000169.1 GCA_016302925.1 Bacillota bacterium | reverse complement strand
TTTGTTATATTACCACGTTCTCGCACTCCCGTCAAGGGGGTTTTTCATCTTTTTTTGATATCTACTTTGAAACCCCCTGGACGGTTTCCTTTCTTCCTGGGATTTTTTTGGAGTTTTCTACTGTTTTCTGCCCGGCAGAAAGTCCGGCAGTGTATCCTGTGCCGAATTCACCAGCTGTGAAAGAATCTCCAGAATCACCTTTCTCGTCTTCGGATCAACACGCATGGCCGCCTTCACTATGGCTCCGGAATTTTTCAGCAGATCTTCCTTCAGTTCTGAGAATGTAGACACGCCTGCGGCACCCAGCACAGAAAACAAAGTGTCAATGAATGTTTCCCTCTGCACAGAATCCATTCGCTGCAGCCATTCTTTCAGTGTTCTGTCAATGAACCTGCTTCCGTCGGTTATGGATTTCATCCGTATAAAATCCGTCCCCAGGACTTCCCATGAATACAGATCATGCTGAAAGATGCCCAGCTGGCGGTAAAACATACGTCCTGCTTCACAGACCGGCTCTCCACCGTTTGCCGCCAGACGTCTGCCCTGCTGATTCCATTCCGGCAGCAGCACAGTGGTTTCCTTATTATATACATTATTCTGATATGGGCTGATCCGCTGCCCCAGCATCTGGTTATAGCATACATCCGAAATGCGGATCATGTTCTCGAGCAGATTCGACCGGCATTCTTCCGTCAGCACCTCCCGGGAGATATGCATCTCTTTCAGTGCGGCAAAGTCTTCCTCCCTGATTGCCCAGATGGCTCTCCGATAGTCACTTCTGCTGCTGATGGACCCGCTGTCAATGAGCATCCGGTTGATCCGCTTCATGGTTTCAGATCCCTCCACTTCAGGATTCGGCATGTTATAATATGCCATAAGGCGCTCCGTCAAACCGATCATCGCCCCGATTCCCCGCTCCTTCAGGAAAGCCTCGCTGCCCTGGTGGTTCCACGCAGTCCATCCGTCCGGCAGATTTTCGTCTATCAGCTCAACGGCATCGCGAAACCGGACCATTCTGCTGCGATGTTCCTCCGGCAGTTCCCGCAGACTCCCGCTTCCTTCCAGCCAACGGGCCGCAGCTTCTCTCAGCTCCTGCTTCTCAAAATCCTCCGGCAGGCTGCTCCAGACAAACCCCGGGTTTCGCATCCGTGACAGTGCGTATTCCTTCAGCGATTTCAGCTCGCCCATCAGGCTGACTGAGATCAGTCCGCGGCGCAGCATCCACAAAAAAGCAGGTATCTCGGCCAGTCTGCGGATTTTTTCATTATCCACCATCTGATTCAGAGACATGACGATTCTCTGTCCGCTGAGCAAAATCTGCAGGATGCAGGCTTCTGTTCTCTCCTGGGTGCATTCAGGTCCGCTGGAGAGTGTGGAGTCGAAGATGCTGGAATACCACGGCAGAAAGAGCTGTGATTTTTTTCGCTTCGATTCATCACCTGTATCTCTGTCAGACAGGTCTCCGGCGGCAGCAGCTGCTGTGCAAATTCTGCTATCTTCATGCTTTCCTTCTCCAGCTTTTCTGCACCAAGACGCTGAAATTGCTTTCCGGCTTTTTTCGCCTGGCTGAGGGCGCAGGCTGCCCAGTATGCTTTTCGTTCACCTGCCCCGGCATCTCCCGCCGCGTCCGCATCTTCCGCTTCCAGTGCCAGCTGCAGATACCTCTGGGCGCACTGACTGGTCAGTTCTCCTTCCAGAAGGCAGGTTCCTCTGCTCCGATCCAGGCGAACCTCCTGATCTGCCGGGCTGGTCTGCAGGATTTCCCGCAGCAGCAAATCCATATTTTCCGGCTCTTCTCGCATCCGTGAAAGGAACCATCTGGCAGCATCTGCCGCCGTCTTTCCGTCTTCTGCATTCATGTCGTTCCAGTACCACCGGGTCAAAAAGGTCAGGAAAGGAATTCTTTCTTTTTCTTTCACTTCCATATGTCCCAGCAGCGTTTTCACATGGAGACGAAGACGCCGCCCCCGGCTCTTCTCCAGCATTTCCAGTTCCTGCAGGCTGCATTCGCTCAACAGCGTCTTCATCAGAGACCAGACTGCACGGCCGGAGTCTTCTTCCGCCGCCTTCCATAGTTTCAGAATTCCTTCCTGCTTTGCCTCTTCAGCCGCATTCAGTTCATTCCCCTCCGGAAAGAGAAGATCTGCCTCCAGCAGTGAAAGTACCGTCTCTTTCCATGCTTTCCCTCTCCATAGTTCCCGCTTTACAGGGATTCCGCACCCGACTGCGGCAAGAAACAGTGCCGCCTGTGTGTTAACTCGATTTTTCCTTTCCGTATAGGACGGTTCCTCCGTCCATATCCCGTCAGATGCCTCAATAGAAAGAAGGATCAGTTCCATAAGATTTTCTGCCAGTTCCTCCGCTTCCGTCTCCCGGTATAAAAATCCGCAGATTCCCTTCTCCATGGCTGCCATCCGCTGAAGCTGGAATCGCAGACGGCTGCCTTCATAATCAGCATACCGGGCGGGATCTTCAAACCGCTGCTTTTAGAACGGCTTCAACGTAGTGACGCCATCTGCCGATCTCTTCGAAATCGGCCCGACAGAGTGGATTTTGAGAAGAAGCTTCAAGGCTGCCCGTTCCTTATCCGTCAGCGACTTTTCCGCCTGCCAGCGATTTAGTCTGTCGGGATCCTCGTTCCCTTGCAGATCCAGCAGGCCTTCTTCGCTCTCGCAGATTTCGTCTGCCGCTGCTGCAAGGGACAGGGGGCTTCCTGCCCGTAATTGCGCCGCATAAATCCTGGCCGATGCCGAGCTGGTTCTGCAGATTCCCTTCTTGCGCATTTCTTCAATTTTCTCTATGTATGTCTGTTCCGTCATGTTCCGTCTCCTTCTTTTTTGTTATTATAATCGTCGAATCCGACTTTGACAAGAGGAATGACTTGTGCAGACACTTCCGTGAGCAGATCCTTTTCCACCCGCAGATAGAAGGTTCCTTCTCTGCGGGTCTCTTTTTTCTCCAGAATGCAGTAGGCTTTTTCCGGATCCTCCATCATGCGGTCCCATTCGCTTCCTGCCTCCCGGTGTATCGGAGATAAAACGATAAACAGGCGCTTCTCGTTTTTTACGGTTATGGTAATCTGCTTTTTCACCGCAAAATCCATCTGCACGCCTGTCTCTTCATGGTAAAGTCGTATGTTCTTGTCCATGGTTGTATTCACTTTCTTCTTTCTTTTTTCATCGTTTTCGCTTCTGCCTGTGTGATATGCACGCTTCAGAGTAAACACCTGTGCGTCTGTATTGTTCTGTGTCCACAGGTTGATACGGTTTCCAACCTTGCTCTTCCGGTTCTGGTTCACATCGATGACCAGATTTGGATTCGCTTTATTGCGGAAGCGGATTCCGCCATTGACTTCCTCGATGGACCAGAGACTGGCTGCATCATTATCAGTCCAGGTGTGAAGTGTGAGCTGCTGCCCTGCTTTCGCATCTTTTCCGTACCTTGCGTTTACTGCCAGATTTGGTGCATGGGTCGGGCTGATTCGGTAGTAGTTTCCATATTTTGTGAATATAAAGGTTTCATTTGCCTCCCCGTTATATCCGTCAATCACCATCTTAGCCTCGTCGGAGATCCTGCATGCAAACTGTACGTTCAGGCAATAAAGTCCATTTGCCATAATTGCCCAGGTTCCACTGTAATCTTTTGCTCCGGGTTTGCCGTTGTTCACTCGGCTTCCGTTCTTATACATGGTGAATACTTTAAGACCGGATGTTTTTCCATTGGTCACCACACGATTGATTGTCGCAGAAGTTGCCGTGCTGCCGTTTTTCCAGTTCTGTTCAATCACCGTCAGGTTATTTCCGTTTACTTCCTTAATGATAAACCAGTGCCCGCTGCCGCGTGAATTAAGCTGGTAACCAATATCACCCGGAAGTGCCTGATCCGCCCTGACTGTTTTGAAGCTGTACTCGCTCGGACTTGCACTTGGTGTCCTGCCAGTCATCAGATTTGCCACGCTTACACCGTAGATCCAGCTGTAATATCGTTTCACATAGGCGGCACAGCTGTACGTGGTATCCGAGTTATGTGATCCTGTTTTGTAAAAGGCTGGTACGCCGTTAAAGGTGTCCACTACCACCTGACTGTTGCCGAAATTTACCTGTGTGGCTGCCAGTGCAGTGGAGCAGGCTGCTCCGATGACCATACAGAGAATCAGACTTGTAATCAGTATCATTCGCATTTTCTTTTTCATGACGTTGTTCCTTTCTTTTAATTCAGGTTTCTGTTGATACTGATACTATAAAGGATTTCGCCAAAAAGAAAAACGGGAAGAAACGGGTGTTCAATCGCTTCCCGTTTTCTTCCCAATTCTTCCCGCTTTCTTCTTTATAAAAACAAAAAAAAGAAAAAAGGAGCACGTGCCTTGCGGCTGTGCTCAGTTTTTTATCTCGATCTCTGAAATTAAAGTAATAAAAAACCGGCAACGTCCTACTTTCCCAGGCAGCTTCCCACCAAGTATCA
>JAEDMR010000168.1 GCA_016302925.1 Bacillota bacterium | reverse complement strand
TCCCTGTTACAACAACGCCATGGGGGCCGATCGGCAGTCTGATCTGTTGGGAAAGTTATATGCCGCTTGCTCGTGTGGCTCTTTATCAAAAAGGTATCACGATTTACATTTCGCCAAATACCAATGATAATCCAGAGTGGCAGGCTACCATTCAGCACATCGCAATAGAAGGCAAGTGCTACTTTGTTAACGCTGATATGATTATCAGACGCAACTCATATCCTTCTGACCTATACGAGAGAGATGCCGTATCACAACTTCCGGAATTTGTTTGCAGAGGAGGAAGCTGTATTATCGATCCGTATGGACATTATTTGACAGAACCGGTCTGGGATAAAGAAACCATCATCTATGCAGAACTTGACATGAGTTTGCCTGTCTCCTGCAAAATGGAGCATGATGTAATTGGGCATTATGCACGTCCGGACATACTTGACCTGAAAATCAATGAAAAATAGTGCAGTGATTACGAATTTCGGTTTATATTATAGTCGGAAAAATAATTACATGCCCTCGGCAATCATGCCGGGGGCTATTTTTGTGCAGAAACGGCGATGACAACAATGAAAGTGCTAATGCTTATTAGGGCAGTCCGGGCATACAGAACAGGCAAAAGACCGACAGCCGATGACATAAAGCATATTATTCTGGCTCATTTCCCAAATTGCATATTTTTTGTATATCCAATGCAAAAAATGAAACCCACCAGACGAAATCGGTCAGACGGCGTGGGAACGGCAGAATTTCAACGATTATAAAGTATACAGGATACAAACAAAGACGGGCGGAATCAAAAAGCATACTCCGGACTTCCCGAGGGGTGAAATTTCAACGAAAAAGAGCCGGGCGTACAGATTTTGCTCAGAAAAATCTATAATTATACATGATAAAGTAATAAAGTGATAATGAAATAAAGCAATAAAATAATGGGATTTTCTGAAAGCGTTCGAGCGTTTTTGACACTGAAAATTATTGAAAAAATCGGTCTTAGCACAAAAAAGTATGGCATTGGAAAAGCAAAAATTGTATAATATCAGGTAAGAAAATGCCCCGTGGGAAGGGCGAATAAATATACGTATAGTGTATAAATATTTATGGGAAATGGAGAGAAAACTATGGCAGTATTCATCAACGGAAAGGACCTGACGGTAGAACAGGTCATCAGTGTATGCCGGCACAACGAAAAAGTGGAACTGACTGCGGAAGCGAAAGTCGCCGTGCAGAAGGCCAGAGACTACATTGAAAAGAAACTGGAAGAAAAAGCTGTCATCTACGGACTGACCACAGGATTCGGTAAATTCGCCAACGTGGTCATCTCCCAGGAGGAAACGGCACAGCTGCAGAGAAATCTGATCATCAGCCATACCTGCGCCATGGGGGATCCGTATCCGAGGGAGTATGTGCGGGCAGCCATGCTTCTCCGGTGTAATGCGCTGGCCAGAGGGAATTCGGGGATCCGTCTGGAAACTCTGCAGACTTTGATTGACATGCTGAATGCAGGAATCCATCCTGTGATTCCGCAGAAGGGCTCCCTGGGCGCGTCCGGAGATTTGGCGCCGCTTTCGCATATCGCACTGGGCCTCATCGGAGAAGGAAAGGCAGAGTACAAAGGTGAGACGGTCGCTGCGGCAGATGCCATGAAGGAAGCGGGCATCCAGCCGGTGGTTCTGGCAGCGAAGGAAGGGCTGGCACTGAATAACGGTACCCAGATGATGACGGCAGTGGGTGTGAACGTCCTCTGGGATGCCATGAAGCTGATGAAGACAGCGGACATCGCGGGGGCGATGACGGCAGAAGCCCTTCACGGAATCACCAGGGCTTACGATCACAAGGTGCATGACCTTCGCGGACATCAGGGGCAGAAGGATGTGGCAGAGAATCTGCTGAACCTTCTGGAAGGGTCGAAGAATGCCTTCGATGTGCAGCCGTCCAAGGTGCAGGATCCGTATACTTTAAGATGTATTCCGCAGATCCACGGGGCGTCCAGAGATGCCATCCGGTATGTGTATGAAGCGGTTTCCCGGGAAATCAATGCGGTAACGGATAATCCGATCGTCTTCCCGGATGAGGATGAGGTGATTAGCGGCGGAAACTTCCACGGACAGCCGATGGCACTGGCCTTTGACTTCCTGAAGATTGCCATTTCGGAACTGGCGGATGTTTCCGAGCGTCGGACGGAGCGCCTGGTGAATCCGGCACTGTCCGAAGGTCTGCCTGCCTTCCTGACCAAGCACGGCGGCGTCTGCTCCGGTTTCATGATCGCCCAGTATGCAGCGGCATCCATGGTTTCCGAAAACAAGGTCTACGACCATCCGGCCTGCGTGGACTCCATTCCGTCCTCCGGCAATCAGGAAGACCACGTTTCCATGGGAACCACCTCTGCCAGAACGGCAGCCATGGTGCTGGATAATGCACAGAAGGTCATCGGCATCGAGCTGGCCTGTGCAGCCCAGGCCATCTGGCTCCGTCAGGAAATCGGCGAAAGTCCGGTGGACAATCTGGCACCGGCAACCAGAGCGGCTTACGATTTCATCCGTACTCTGTCCGATCCGGTGGATCAGGATGTGCTCCTCCATGACGAACTGGTGAAATTCGATGAAATGATCAAGAATGGAACGCTTCTGGAAGCAGTTGAAGAAAAAGTGACATTGAAATAGATTTGTAAAAGGCTTGAAACAGAAACGAAAGATATTTTCACAGGAGGTAGAATGATATGTTAGACAATAAGACCATTCAGGGAGCCATGACCATCCAGCTTGGAAATGAATATCCGGATTATCCGGCATTTCAGGAAGGCATCCGCCGGGCACCGGACCGGGGTTTCCGTCTGACGAAGGCGCAGACGCAGATCGCCCTGAAGAACGCACTCCGCTACGTACCGGAAGAGCTGCATGAGAAGCTGGCACCGGAGTTCATGGAGGAACTGACCACCAGAGGCAGAATTTACGCATACCGTTACCGGCCGGAAGGACGGATCTACGGCAAGCCGATCAGCGAATATAAAGGAAAATGTCTGGCAGGAAAGGCGTTCCAGGTGATGATCGAAAACAATCTGGACTTCGAAGTGGCCTTGTATCCATATGAACTGGTTACCTACGGGGAGACCGGACAGGTTTGCCAGAACTGGCTCCAGTACCGGCTGATTAAACGGTACCTGGAAGAACTGACGGAAGACCAGACGCTGGTAGTGGAATCCGGCCATCCGCTGGGTCTGTTCCCGAGCAAGCCGGAAGCACCGCGGGTCATCATCACCAACTCCATGATGATCGGCATGTATGACAATCTGGACGACTGGGAAGTCGCAGAAGAAATGGGTGTGGCCAACTATGGACAGATGACCGCCGGCGGATGGATGTACATCGGACCGCAGGGCATCGTCCACGGCACCTTTAATACCATATTAAACGCAGGAAGAAAGTACCTGGGCGTGCCGGAACAGGGCGATCTGGAAGGACACACCTTCGTTTCCTCCGGCCTTGGCGGCATGAGCGGCGCACAGCCGAAGGCTGCCAACATTGCAAACGCCGTGGGTATCTTCGCCGAAGTGGACCTGTCCAGAATCCAGACCCGCCACAATCAGGGATGGGTGGATGTGATCATGGATGACATCGATGCAATCTTCACGCTGGCCGGTGAGAAGGTGGCAGCGAAGGAATCCATCTCCATCGCATACCACGGAAACATCGTGGATCTGCTGGAAGCCGCAGTGGAAAAGAACTTTAAGATCGATCTGCTGTCTGACCAGACCAGCTGCCACAACGTATATAACGGCGGATACTGCCCGGTGGGCATGACCTTCGAAGAAAGAACCCGCATGCTTCACGATGACCGGGAAACCTTCTGCAAGGAAGTGGATAAGACCCTCCACCGCCACTATCAGGCCATCAAGGCGCTGACCGAAAGAGGAACCTACTTCTTCGACTACGGCAACTCTTTCATGAAAGCCATGTATGACGCCGGCATCAAGGAAATCTCCAAGAACGGCTATGACGATAAAGACGGATTCATCTGGCCTTCCTATGTGGAAGACATCATGGGACCGGTGCTTTTCGACTACGGCTATGGCCCGTTCCGCTGGGTATGCCTCTCCGGCAAACCGGAAGATCTGGATGCCACCGACCAGGCAGCCATGGACTGCATCGATCCAAGCCGCAGAGCACAGGACAGAGACAACTGGGTATGGATCCGCGACGCGAAGAAAAACAAGCTGGTGGTGGGAACCCAGGCCAGAATCCTGTATCAGGATGCCGAAGGCAGAACCCGCATCGCCCTCAAGTTCAATGAAATGGTACGCGAAGGAAAGATCGGTCCGGTCATGATGGGAAGAGACCACCACGATGTATCCGGTACTGACTCCCCGTTCCGCGAAACCTCCAACATCAAGGACGGTTCCAATGTAATGGCTGACATGGCGGTACAGTGCTTCGCCGGAAACGCTGCCAGAGGCATGTCCCTGTGCGCACTGCATAACGGCGGCGG
>JAEDMR010000167.1 GCA_016302925.1 Bacillota bacterium | reverse complement strand
CCGATCGGCCTGTTTCTGGTACTGTTCATCGGAAGCGGCATTATCACGAGGGATTTTTATGCCATGCCGACCATCGTGGCGTTTCTGATTGCGCTGGCGGTGGCCTTTTTTCAAAATCCATCCTTAAAATTTCACGACAAGCTGAAGGTATGTGCCAAGGGCATCGGCGATGAAAACGTGGTGACCATGTGCCTGATCTTTCTGGCAGCCGGCGCGTTCAGCGGTGCGGTCACTGCGGCAGGCGGTGCGGACAGCACGGTATACCTGGGTCTGTCTCTGATCCCGAGCCAGTTTGCAGTAGTAGGTCTGTTCCTTATCGGCTGCTTCATCTCCATTTCCATGGGTACTTCCGTTGGAACCATTGTGGCCCTGGGACCGATCGCCGTAGGTATCAGCGAAGCGACGGATTTCGCCATGCCCCTCTGCCTGGCAGCCGTGGTTTCCGGCGCCATGTTCGGAGATAACCTGTCCATGATTTCCGATACCACCATTGCGGCGGTCCGGACACAGGGCTGTGAAATGAGCGATAAGTTCAAGATGAACTTCAAGATCGTTCTGCCTGCAGCCATCGTGACGGCAATCATCTACTTCGTCATGACCATGAACGGTTCTTCCAATGTGGAACTGGGAGAATACAACATCTGGCAGGTGCTGCCGTATCTGCTGGTACTGATCGGTGCTATTGCAGGCATTAACGTGTTCGTGGTACTGATCGCAGGAACCATTGCTTCTGTCATCGCAGGCCTGGCAACCGGCACCATGACACCGGATACCATATTCAGCAGCATCGGAAGCGGCGTAACATCCATGTACGACATCACGGTGATTTCCATTACGGTGGCAGCCATCGGCGCACTGGTGAAGGAGTACGGCGGCATTGACTTCGTGCTGAACTTCATTCATAAGAACACGAAGAGTAAGAAGGGTGCACAGCTCTCCATCGCAGCCCTGGTTGCCGGCGTGGATCTGGCCACAGCCAACAATACCATCGCCATCGTCATGAGCGGACAGATTGCAAAGGAAATCAGCCAGGAATATGACATCGATCCGAGAAGAACCGCATCCATTCTGGACATTTTCGGCTCTGTGGTTCAGGGACTGATTCCGTATGGTGCGCAGCTTCTGTATGCCGCAGCGGCAGCAGGAATCACAACCTATGAGATCATTCCGTACCTGTTCTATCCGATGCTCATGGCAGTCTGCGCCATTGTTTTTATCTTCGTGATTCCACAGAAGGAACGAAAGGCGCATCGGTGATAACCGAATTCTATTAAAATTGTTTTTAGCCTGTGCAGCTTTGCGCAGGCTTTTCTTATTTAAACTTTCTTTATTAAAACAGCTTGCTGAAAGTCCAGCGGGAGAAGGGCGCGGCGAAGAAGAAGTTCCAGAAGAACGCCATCGGGAAATTCTTGAAGACCGTGACCAGCCAGATGGCAGGCAGCTGCAGCCAGGATGCGCCGCCCAGAATGATGCTGAAGAGGATGGTGGCCACCAGACTCATGGTCGGGCACATGACGACCACTGTGCCGCCCTGACGGAGAAGCTGGCAGAAATAGGGATTGTCCTTTTCCGGATCGCTGTGGCGGGCGGCGAAGGAAGCACCGAACTTATTCCCCCACAGATTGGAAAACAGGAACACGAAGAGACCCATATACAGCCCTTCCTTGAACGCTTCCCAGAACACGATGTTGGTCATATTGCTGAAGCCGCCTGCCTGCAAGGTGAATCCCAGCTTGCTGGCCACGTTATAGATTTCCATCCCGAATGCCATGGAATAGGACATGAGCAGTCCGAAGACAACGCCCTGCGTTTTCGTCTGAATCATGATGATTACCTCCTGAAAAAAAGAAAGCGCATCCTGCCCGGACGGACATGATACGCTTTGCTCGAAATACTTTGCTACACGACTCTTCTTTTTTACCACATTTTTTCCGAAAAAGTCAAGTGAATTTTGAAAAAAATTGTATGGCTTTCTGGTTAGCATTGACTAATGCAACAATATCTTATATATTTCTCACCAAAAACGCGTAAAAAATATGGAGCATTGACGAAAATCAGCCAAATCCGGCCGGATTTTTGGCTTTTCTTCGCAAAATCCGCTTTTTTCGAACGTGCTTTACGTGCTTTTTTGAGAAAAACGGACGAATATTGTTGCATTATTCGATGGACTTCAGGGATTCGGTCATGCTGACGTGGCTCAGCTTCCGCTGCATCACCAGGTTCACCAGGAAGGCGAAGACGAAGGTAATCAGGATGCCGATCAGATAGCTGACCGGTTCCACATGGACGTCGAAGCTGAGCATATCGATCTTCACCTGCGCCATGACATAAGCATGAAGCAGGCTGCCCAGCGGAATGCCCACCAGGGCTGCGATGGCTGTCAGCAGGATGTTTTCACGGAATACGTACTGGGCGGTTTCATTAGAATAGAAGCCAAGCACTTTGATGGTGGCAATTTCCCGGATCCGCTCTGTAATGTTTATATTGGTCAGGTTGTAGAGCACAATGAAGGCCAGGGCACCGGCGCTGGCAACCACCAGAGCCACGATGTAGTTGAGACTCTTCATCATGGTATCGATCCGGTTGCGGAAATCGCTGGTGATGCTGACTGCGGAAACATTGCGGGCATCCAGGAGCACCGTGCTGTCACTGTGAGGATCCGCAATCTGTCCATCTTCGTTTTCCACCCCCAGAACGAAGGCGGAATTGATCTCCATCGGTCCCCAGTTTTCTTCATAGGTTTCTCTGGCGATATACAGATAGTTATATACATAGTTATCACACAGGGCCGTAATCTCAACGGTCATTTCGTTTCTGTCGCTGTCATAGACGGTAAGACTGTCACCGGCAGAAATTCCCAGATTTTCGGCCATATTGCTGTTGATGACACCCTGGCCTGCCGACGGATAGGCGATCGGCCCGTCATCGTTATACAGAGAAATGAAGCCTGAAATATCGTCCGACTCATCGCAAACTACCAGGTTGATGGATTTTGTCAGGTCATTGGCCCGGGCGTCCACCGAACAGGTATAGAGGAAGAGGGCGTCTGCGACCACAGAATTCGTTTCTTCCAGGAACTGCTGCTGTGCCGCGTCATCCATATCCTTCTGGAAGGATACGGTGTAGTCCACATGGTAAATGTTATCATACTGGGCGGAAACCACGTTGGCGATGGAGTCCCGGATGCCAAGACCCGTAATGAGCAGGGCCGTACATCCGCTGATGCCGATGACCATCATGATGAAACGGCGGCGGTAGCGGAAGGTGTTGCGGATGGATACTTTCACCAGGAATTTCAGGCGATTCCAGATAAACGGCACCCGCTCCAGCAAAACCCGCTTGCCCGCCTGCGGGGCTTTCGGCCGGATCAGCTGTGCCGGCACTTCCTTCAGCTCCGCATTGCAGGAGAGCATCGTAGTACCCACGCAGCAGAGCAGGGCCACCAGCAGAGAACCCAGAGCCAGCGGCCAGCTATACAGAAAGATGATGTCTGCGAAACCGTACATGATGCCGTACACGGTCCAGATGACCCATGGGAACAGGTGAACCCCGATAAAGTATCCGATGACGGCACCGAGAACCGCGGCACTGCCGGAATAGATTACATACTTCCGGAGGATCTGGCTGCGGTTGTAGCCCAGGGCCTTCAACACGCCGATCTGGGTCCGCTGTTCGTCGATCATCCGGGTCATGGTGGTCATGCAGACCAGTGCGGCCACCAGGAAGAAGAACACCGGGAAGACCCGTGCGATGCCGTCCACGATTTTGGAGTCATTCTCAAAACATGCATACCCGATGTTGGTATCGCGTCCCAGGACGTAGGTGGTCGGGTATTCGATGTCGTCGATTTCTTTTTCCGCGTCGCGGAGCTGTCGGCGGGCGTCGGCGATTTTTTCTTCGCCTTCGGCCAGTTTCTTTTCCGCATCCGCGATTTCTTTTCTGCCGTCAGCCAGTTCGGCTTCGCCGTCCTTCAGCTTCTTTTCACCGTCGGCAACTTCTGCTTCGCCGTCAGCGACTTTCTTTTCGCCTTCGGCCAGCCGGGCTTCCCCGGTTTCCAGTTTGATACGGGCCGCCTCCAGCTCCTGCCAGGCGGCGGCAAACTGCTGATCGGCCTGAAGCTTTGCGGCTTCATACTCCTGCTGGCTCATATAGCCGGCAGCCAAGGCGCCGTCCAGCTGGGCGTAGGTGCTTTCCTTTTCTTGCTGATAGGCGGAAAGGCCGTCCTCGTATTCTTTCCGGCCATCCTCCAGTTTCGTTCGGTTTTCGTCCAGCTCTTTTCTGGCGTCCGCCAGGTCCGCCCTGGCATCCGCCAGCTTCTTCCGGTTGTCATCAATTTCCTTCTGGCCGTCTGCCAGATCGGCTTTCGCCTTGGCCAGGTCCGCCTTATGGCCGTCCAGTTCTGCCTGGGCATCGTCCACTTCCGCCTGGGCATCGGAAAGCTTGTCTCTGGCTTCATCGATGATGGCGTCGTAGCGGCGCTGTCCCACCGTTTCCATGGC
>JAEDMR010000166.1 GCA_016302925.1 Bacillota bacterium | reverse complement strand
GCGCCGGATTCATATTCGCCTGGATTTTGAAAATAAAGCCGCTGAAGAAGTCATCCGTCGGCTGAACCTGACCATCGGTGGTCTTGCGTGGACCGGGCGCAGGGGACATCTTCAGGAAGTGCTCCAGGAACGGAATCGTACCGAAGTCTGCCAGTGCGGAACCGAAGAACACAGGGGACAGTTTACCGGCGGAAATTGCATCCATATCAAACTCGTTGCCCGCACCTTGAATCAGTTCGATTTCATCCCGCAGGGCGGAAAGATTGTAACCTGCGATTTCACCTTCCAGCTCCGGTCCGAAAATTCCGTCAGTTCCCAGAGAAATCGTTTTTCCCGCTTTATATAAATGGACTTCATTGTTCAGAATATCGTAAATTCCTTCGAAATTCAGGCCGGAACCGATGGGCCAGGTGACAGGAACCGATGGCAGACCCAGCACATCTTCCAGTTCCTGCACCAGATCAAAAGGATCCTTCGTTTCCCGGTCCAGCTTATTGATAAAAGTAAAAATCGGAATGCCGCGCATGCTGCATACCTTGAACAGTTTCTTGGTCTGGGTCTCGATACCTTTGGCACCGTCGATGACCATGACGGCACTGTCTACGGATGTCAGGATACGGTAAGTATCTTCACCGAAATCATTATGCCCCGGCGTGTCCATAATGGAAATCACTTTTCCTTCATATTCGAACTGCATGACCGAAGAGGTGACAGAGATTCCTCTCTGCTTTTCGATTTCCATCCAGTCAGAAGTAGCAAATTTGGCATTTCTGCGGGCTTTTACGGTACCGGCTTCCCGAATGGCACCGCCATGCAGCAGCAGCTTTTCGGTTAATGTGGTTTTTCCGGCATCTGGATGGGAGATGATGCCGAAAATTCTGCGCTTCTGTATTTCTTCCAGTCTGGTTGTCATATATTTTTATCCTTTCATTTATGTAATTCGACCGCATTGGTTAGAACCCTACAATATCTTACCATAAATCTTGAATTTGTAAACAGGTTGTTGTATAATATCTTTTTACGAAAGAGAGGTATTTATGTCAGAACTTCAGAAAATAACAGAAAATAAGATGGGAATCATGCCCGTTCGAAAACTTCTGCTCAGCATGGCATGGCCGGCGATGCTCTCCATGACCATCAATGCACTTTATAATATCGTTGACAGCATTTTCGTAGCAAAGATCAGCGAAGATGCTTTCACTGCCGTATCCATCGTAAATCCGGTGCAGATGCTGATCATTGCACTTTCCGTCGGCAGCGGCGTAGGCGTCAATTCACTGATTTCCCGTCTCCTTGGGGCCCGAAAGCAGGAAAAGGCAGATCAGGCAGCCAGTACAAGCATTCTGATCGGATTGTCTAATTATCTGGTGTTTTTCATAATCGGAGTTTTCTTTACAAAGCTTTTTGTCTCGGCTTATGCAGATCGCGGTACGGAGATTTTTGATTCTGCCGTCATTTACATGCAGATCGTCTGCATCGGCAGTCTGTTCCTGAATGTGCAGGTGATGCTTGAAAAGGTGCTGCAGTCTACAGGAAATATGGTTGCACCCATGGTATGCAGCCTTACGGGTGCTGTAATCAATATTATTTTCGACCCGATTCTGATTTTCGGTCTGCTGGGATTTCCGAAGATGGGGGTGGCCGGTGCTGCGGTTGCCACTGTATTTGGTCAGTTCTGCTGCTTCCTCATCGGTGTGGTCATTGTGTGTAAGGGTGAGCATCTGGTAAGAATTGAAATCAAAGGATTTCGACTGGACTGGGGCATCGTTGCAGATATTTATAAGGTTGGTTTTCCATCCATCATCATGCAGGCGATCGGTTCCTTCATGCTGATTTTTTACAACATGATTCTTGCCGTTTATTCCACGACCGCCGTTGCGGTCCTGGGCGCGTACTTCAAGATCCAATCCTTTGTTTTCATGCCGGTGTTCGGACTGAATCAGGGGGCCATGCCTATTATGGGTTATAACTACGGTGCAAGAAATAAGGTCAGATTGATGGAAACCTATAAGTTCGGTCTGTTTCTGGCAATGTGCGTGATGGGGGCAGGCCTGATTCTGTTTCAGACGGTACCGGAGTTCCTCCTTGGTATGTTTAACGCTTCCGATGAAATGCTGCGAATCGGTGTTCCTGCACTGCGGATCATCAGCATCTGCTTCCTGCCGGCAGCTTTCGGCATCATGACATCCACGTTGTTTCAGGGAACAGGTCACGGCATGCTGAGTCTGTATGCATCATTGCTTCGTCAGCTCTTTGGTATTCTGCCGCTGGCATATATTCTGATTCATATCGGAGGGGTGACTCTCTCCTGGGCATCCTTCCCACTGGCAGAAATCATCGGATTGACATATTCCGCTCTGGTTCTGCGCTGGCTGTATCGGAAAGAAATAAAAAGCATGTAAAAAAAGAGGCAAAAGCCTCTTTTTTCGGGCAAAGGAAGATTACAGCTGTTCAAATTCCAGCTGCTCGCCATAGATTTCCCGCAGTCGAGAGTCCATCTCCACCAGATCAAAAATCAGCGGATCACGAAGCAGATGCTTCCAAACCGTATAGGTGGCCTTCACGAAATCACGGTTCAACTCCATATGGTTTTCGATCAGCGGACAGACATAGGGCAGCTCTTCATGATTCCGTATGAGGGTCAGAATGCCTTCCTGCGTAATATGGGGTGCCAGCGGATAGGTACGGCACTGGAACGGCCGCTTTTCCCGCGGACAGTGGGGCGGGGTCTTGCACCGTACGAAATATACGTTTCCGAACCAGGAATCCGGAAATTCATAATCTTCGGCACGTTCACAGGACCAGAGAAGCCAGTCATCCTTTTTACTGTGGATTTTTTCTTCGCCGGGATAAAGATAGATTCCCATTTCATAGCTGTCCGCAGACGGGTCTGTTGTTTCCGCATTTATTTCAGTAGAACTGCCGCAGAGACAGCAAGCGGCACCGCACAGACTGCCGCAATCGTAATCCACCGGGGAAACCCGGTCTAAAAGCCGGTAGATGGCTTTCCATGTTCGCTTTTTTATCATTGTCTTCATGGATATGATTATAGAGGATGGAAGAAAAAAAAGCAAACATTTTGGATAAATTGTCAAACCGTGACGGTGTCATGAGAAAGAATCTTAACACTGTCTTAGCGAAATTTCATATATAATGTAAAGTTGTAATCAGTGTTAGGATACATTCAAAGAGGTATAATTGCATGAGACTTGGAATTGATGTCGGTTCTACAACCGTCAAGCTGGTATTACTGAACGATGCAAATGAGATCGTATATGAAAGATATGAGCGTCATATGTCCAGTGTCTTCGAGAAAGTCGAAGAACTGCTGCAGGTTCTGATCGGGGAAACCGGAAACATCCCGGTACAGGTGGTGATCACCGGGTCCGGCGGTCTGGCGCTTTCCGAGAAAATCGGGGCAAGATTTGAGCAGGAAGTTATAACCTGTTCTCTTGCAGTAGAGAAAATCATCCCCCAGACCGATGTGGTCATCGAACTGGGCGGCGAGGATGCGAAAATCACATTCTTCGGCAAAAGTGTAGAGCAGAGAATGAACGGAACCTGTGCAGGGGGCACCGGCGCGTTCATCGATCAGATGGCCATCCTTCTGAATACCGATGGGGACGGCCTCAATGAAGCAGCAAAGGATTATAAAGTAATATATCCCATCGCGGCACGCTGCGGTGTTTTCGCGAAAACAGATATTCAGCCGCTGATCAATGAAGGCGCACCCATCGAGAATCTGGCGGCTTCCATCTTTCAGGCTGTGGTGAATCAGACCATCAGCGGTCTGGCCTGCGGCAGAAAGATAAAAGGAAATGTGGCATTTCTTGGCGGCCCGCTGACATACATGTCTGAACTGCGCCAGCGTTTCATCGAGACACTTGGTTTATCCGAAGATCAGGTGATTTTTCCGAAAAACTCCAAATATTTCGTGGCACTGGGTGCAGCGTACATGGCTGAAAAGTGCGAACCGATATTACTCGGAGAGATTTTGCAAAAAATACAGAATATCGATTCTTCGGTCGGCATGGCTACGAAGCGGGTAGAGCCGCTGTTCCGCAATCAGGAGGAGTACGATGCCTTTAAGGCACGTCATGATAAGGCGAAAGTCATGCGGAAACCTCTGGAAGAGGCCCATGGCGCATGCTTCCTTGGCATTGATGCCGGTTCTACGACGACCAAAGGTGCTCTGATCGATTCGGAAGGTAATCTGCTCTACTCGTTCTATAGAAATAACGAAGGAAATCCGCTGGAAGCGACCAGGGAACTTCTTGGAGACATATACAGCAAGCTGCCGGAGGACTGTTTTATCGGCAGAACCACAGTAACCGGTTACGGCGAAGGTCTGATTCAGGCCGGATTCCAAGCCGACGAGGGTATCATCGAAACCATGGCGCACTACCGGGCTGCAGATAAATTTCTGCCCGGCGTGGATTTTATTCTGGATATCGGCGGCCAGGATATGAAGTGTATGAAGATCAAAGACGGAGCAATTTATCACATCATGCTCAACGAGGCATGTTCTTCCGGATGCGGTTCTTTCATCGAAACCTATGCCCGTTCT
>JAEDMR010000165.1 GCA_016302925.1 Bacillota bacterium | reverse complement strand
GCAGCATCGTGCTCTCGATGTGCATGTGTCCGTCGATGAAGCCGGGACAGACGATTCTGTCGGATGCATCAATCACCAGATCTGCCTCTGGTTCTTCCGAAGTGAGAGCGGCAATCTTGCCGCTCTCGATATACAGGTTCAGGATCTGATCTATATTCTGTTTTGGGTCAACAATGTGACCATTTTTAATCAATACGCTGTTCAAATCATTCCCCTTTCTGCTTTTTCCTATGTATCTCTCATTGATTATACCATCATTCCGGTACTTACTTTATTCAATACCTTCGCCCTTATAATCCTGTCCGCCGTTCTTCTTCTTGAAGTATGCGTAGAATACCAGACCGATTAGAGGAATTGCCAGACCTTCAATGGATGCCAGCGGTGCTTCGATGAAGTTATTGATCAGCAGAACTGCGAAGAAGATAATCGTCAGCACTACCGTAGGGATTCCGCCCCATACTTTGTACGGTCTTTCCAGATTCGGATATTTCTTTCTGTAGATAATGACTGCACCGATACAAAGAACGTTCAGCAGTGCAGACAGGGTGATAAGCAGATCCGTCAGACTCTGCAGGCTGTTGAATACAACCAGCAGGATGGCCATGGCAGAAGATGCCAGTGTCGCTGCAACAGGAACACCGCTCTTTTTATCGATTTCTGCCAGCTTCTTCGGGAAGAAGCCTTCCTTTGCCATTGCATAATAGGTTCTCGGGAATACCAGTACATCGCCGTTTACGGTTCCCAGAATTCCGATGGTCATGCCGGCCAGAATCAGTCCTTTCCCGAAGCCGCCCATTAGTTTCTCTGCAACTGCATTTCCCAGATAGATATCGCCGCTCTGTACCATAGGAATAATGGTATCTGCAGGTAACACCCGGTAGATTGCAAACTGGAACAGGGTGTAAATCAGGGTGATGAAGCCCAGAGAGATAATGATCGCCAGCGGCAGATCTCTTTTTGGATTTTTCATTTCCTCACCGACGGTGTTCAGGTTTGTCCATCCTTCATATGCCCACAGGGAAGCAAATGTAGCGAATCCGATCATGGAGATCACGCCGGTTATGCCGCCGCCTTCTGCCCGCGTGCCTTCCATGGAAAGACTCATGTCCACCGACTGGTCTCCCATGAACAGACCCATCAGAATAATCAGGATCAGAGGAATCACTCTGGCAACCATGGTAAAGTTCTGGAAGGCGACACCCAGCTTCGCCCCTCGCAGATTGATTGCAGTAAAGAAAATGATAATTAAAATTGCGATGATCTTGATCGCCAGGTCAGAAAGACCCAACGTCCCCTTGAATCCGGTAACTGCGGCCATGGCCAGCGCAGCGATGGAACCGGAACAGGTCAGTACGAAGCAGGAAAAACCATTGATGAATCCCAGTGCCGGATGATAAGCTTCACTGAGATAGATAGTCATACCTCCTGCAATCGGACGGGAAGCACCCAGTTCTGCAAAGCAAAGTCCGCCCAGGATGGAAATGACACCGCCGATGACCCAGCAGAGCAGTGCAAGTCCAAAACTGAAGTCTACTCTTTCCAGAACATAGCTTCCGAGGTAGTACACACCGGAACCGATGGTCATGCCGGCCACAAGGCTGATTCCGCCGAACAGGCCGATTACTTTTTTAAATTGTCCGTTTTGTTTCTTCTCTTCCATTTTTTTCTCCTTTCCCGGCCAGCAGACCAGCTGCCTGACCGAAATACAGTCTGAAACAAAAATACATTCTATGATTTTGCAACATTTATGCCAAGCCAAAATTACCGTTTCACGTTGGAATCAAGGGAATTCAATTTATATATAAGTTCGGAATTCCGAATTTGGTTCGGATTTCCGAACTCTAAAAAATAATGCTTGCACTTCTGCGAAAAAAAGAGAATAATAGAACCATAAGCGAATGCATCCCGTACCGGAAAGGATCTCCCATGAATAAAAACAATCTTCTTGTCTGTACAGAGGACAAACGACTTCTCTACATCGGGGAAAATCTGATTTCCCGTCTGGTCAGGCCTTCCGTCAAAGAGCCGTATGGTTACCCGAAAGGACGGATTCACGAGAATGATCTGTTTCTGCTTTTCATTCCACGCGCAGAACTTCTTACTGCAGAGCAGCGTACTGCTGCAGAAAACGCGTCGCGTCATACGCTGCCAGACCGGGATACCGTAACTCTGGTAAGTGTATATGGCAGTTCCTCCGATGACTGTCTGATGAAAATCGTCCCGCCTGCAGAAGATGCAGAATTGGTGTTTCTGCATACCGTTTTTCACGGCCACAGACTTCGCGTTGCGAAAAAAAATTCATCGCTACAGGACATTCAGGTTCTGGTGGATCATCAGCAAATTACATTTCCTGCATCGGCAGTATTCTCTATGGTTGTTTTCAACGCAGATGGCGTGCGGTACTATCATTCCGATTCTTCTGCCTCAGAAGAAGGCTCCATAGCCGGGATTCTGTCCGGTGATTCATTTCCTGCGTTCTGGGATGAAGCACGAATGCTCCGCCACCCGCCTGCCGTTTCGGAGATCCTGTCCGCGGATCTGGCAGACGCACTGTTGCCTTCAGAGAACCAGACGGAATGTATTCTACCTGTTCATGGAATGCCATGCCTCGTTCAGAGTCTGCAGCTGTCCTGCGGTTCGCAAAAGCTTCGTATTCTGCAGATTGCAAACGAAGGGGAACTGGTGATGGACATGCATCACACTTCCGATGTCTATACCGGCCTGCACCGGGCAGGCAGCCAACAGGAAATCACCGGCGGATATACCTTCGGGTTATGGGGCAATGATGAAAAGATCAGCAGAATCCGGTATCGCCTCCAAAAAGGTGCCGTCACTAACACAACCATTCTTCTGACAGGGGAAAGCGGTACGGGCAAAACCTTCCTGGCACAGGAAATCCACAAATGCAGCCGCAGGCAGGGCAAGCCGTTTGTCCACGTAAACTGTGCTGCAATTCCTTACAATCTTCTGGAAAGTGAGCTGTTCGGCTATGAAGAAGGGGCGTTTACCGGTGCGAAAAAAGGCGGAAAGCCCGGCTATTTTCAGATGGCAGAGCACGGAACCCTTTTTCTCGATGAGATTACAGAACTCCCCCTTTCCCTTCAGGGGAAGCTTCTGGAAGTGATACAGAACCGTTCTTACTTTTCTGTGGGCGGAGAGCGAAAAAAGCAAGCCGACGTCCGCATCATCGCTGCAACGAACAAGAACCTGCAGGATCTGGTAAGCCGACGCCTGTTCCGGGAGGATCTGTATTACAGAATCAATGTCTTTCCAATCGAAGTCCCTCCTCTGCGGCAGCGAATAGATTCGCTGCCGGTCATTGTAAGGGATCTGCTCCCTGGGATCTGCAGTCGGCTTGATATCCGTCAGCTGATCATCAGCCCGACTGCTCTGGATAAAATGAAGCAGTATCACTGGCCAGGAAACATCCGGGAACTGGAGAACGTGCTGGAAAAAGCCTGCATTCTGTCTGATGGAAAAATCATTCTCCCCGCCGATATAGAAATCAGTCCGGATGCGGTCTCCGCTGTATCCGTCAGGAAGTCCCTGAAAGTCCAGCGGGAGGATTTTGAGAAAAACGTCATTGAAAACACCCTGAAGCTATGCGGCGGATCGAGACTCCTGACCGCCCGATACCTGGATATCGGAAAGACAAGTCTCTTTGAAAAAATGAAAAAGTATGGCATTGAAACCAATGAAAGCGAGGATTCGGATCATGATGATGAGCGCAATCAGTGACAGACTAGCGAATACAGAAGGAAAAGTCGGTGTTGTCTATATTAATCTTACCACCGGTCAGAGACTGTTCTGCGGAAACTGCAAAATCTTCACGGCTTCCGGCATTGTCCTGCTGATGGCTCTGGTCGAGTGCTTTAAAGCCATGGAAGAAGGAAGGATTAAGCGAGATCAGATTTACCGTCTGGATCTGAACTCTGTACGGATTTCAACGAAATCGTCTTATGGTGTTCTCAATCATCTCCATGACGGCATCGAACTGACCATCGAAGACTTGTATAAAGTCATGATTACCGTCAGTGACAATATCGCATTTAACGTGCTGGTCGATATTCTGGGCATGGAGAATATCAACGAGACCTTTCGCTCCCTGGGCTTCCCTAATATGATCATCAAACGGAAAATCTATGATCTGGAAAAAATGGCCCAGGGAATCGAAAACAGTATTTCCATCGAAGATGTGGCAACGATTTACGAGCGGATGTACAAGGGGCAGCTGATCTCCGAGGCTGCCAGTAAAGAAATGCTGGAATTGCTTGCCCTGCATCAGAGAAGCAATATTATTCCCTATCCGTTTCATGAATGTATGGAGATTTCCCATCTCACCGGTGTGGATGATGATATTCTTCTGGACGGCGGCATTGTCTATACCGAAAAGCCCTTCATATTAAGCCTGGCAGCCACCGATATGGATGCACAGAAAGCAGAAATCCTTCTGCGGGACATCACCCAGATCTGTTATGTGGGCACCATGGAAGAAGTCTGATGGATTATCAAAAAATCAGATAAAAAGCAAAAAATCGAATAAAAAGCAAAAAATCACCGGAACTTCTCA
>JAEDMR010000014.1 GCA_016302925.1 Bacillota bacterium | reverse complement strand
CCTATTATGTGGACCTCTCACAGAAGCTGTGGGATATGAAACACCAGCTGCTGAAGGCACATAATTCTGCCAAATAGGCAAACCAGCAGCACGGATCTTACAATAATTTAAGACAAAGTTAAGATTTTGTTAAAAAAATCCGAGAAAACTATGGTATAATAGCACTATGAGACGCAGATACATGTTTTGTAGTGCTGTTTTATTTCAGGAGGTGCAGGATGAAGACCATCTATATTTTACTGACCAGAACCAACACCATGCTATCCAGATGTATTCATGCTGCACCGGGAAATCATTACACCCATTCGGCCCTCTCGCTGGATAATACTTTTACACAGCTGTACAGCTTCGGAAGGAAATATAAATATTCGTATCTTCCGGCCGGGTTTGTGCGGGAAAGCGTGAACCGGGGGCTCATGGGAGATTCCAATGATATCGAGTGTGCGGTGTATGAACTGAAGATTACCAATCGAAGTCACAAGCGGCTGATGCGGCTTCTGAATGAAATGGAGTCGGAAATGGAACTTTACCAGTACAACATTCTGGGACTGTTCCTTTGCCTTCTTGGAGTGGAGAATCAGAGACGCCGTCACTTTTTCTGCTCCCAGTTCGTTTCCTATGTGTTGCTGAAATCCGGGGCGGTTGAGTTCGGAAAGGCACCGTCTCTGGTACGTCCGGTGGATTTTCAGAACCTGCCCGGTGCCACGCAGATTTTCGAGGGAAGCATCGGCCAACTGCGGGGGATGTTTTGAAAAATGAGAACGGAATGATGAAAAATTGCGAATAAAAAACCTGCAGACTCTGTCGAGTGATGAGTGACAGAAACCTGCAGGTTTCTTTATTATATATTCCGTTATTAGTATGTATTCCGTTATTTATCCAGTGATCCGGAGGCGTTCAGCACGTCCTTGATTTTATGCTGTACCATGCCCTGAATGGCTTCTCTGGCCGGCCCCAGATATTTGCGAGGGTCGAAGTCTCCCGGATTTTCAGCCAGATATTTGCGGACTTCCGCTGTCATGGCCAGACGAAGGTCAGTATCGATATTGACCTTGCAGATGCCATATTTGGCAGCTTCCCGGATCATTTCTTCCGGAACACCCTGTGCACCGGCCACGTCACCACCATACTGGTTGCACTTGTCCACGAATTCCTTCAGTACGGTAGAAGCACCGTGGAGTACCAGCGGTGTATCCGGCAGCAGGCTGTGAATGGTCTTCAGACGCTCGAAATCCAGATACGGTTCTCCCTTAAATTTATATGCACCATGGCTGGTTCCAATGGCAATGGCCAGAGAATCCACACCGGTTCTTTCTACGAATTCCACTGCCTCATCCGGATCGGTGAAGGTTGCGGAGCGGGCGTCCACATTGACTGCGTCTTCCACACCGGCCAGTCTTCCCAGTTCCGCTTCCACCACAACACCGTGGGCATGAGCATATTCCACAACCTCTCTGGTGATGCGGATGTTCTCTTCAAACGGATGCTTGGAACCATCGATCATGACAGACGTAAATCCGTCGTCCACACATTTCTTGCAGATATCGAAATTTTCGCCGTGGTCCAGATGAAGGGCGATATCCAGTCCCGTATCCAGGATGGCTGCTTCCACCAGCTTCAGAAGATATGCCGGCTTGGCATATTTGCGGGCTCCGGCAGACACCTGCAGGATCAGGGCAGAGCGCTCCTCGATGGCAGCGTCGACGATGCCCTGAATGATTTCCATATTGTTAACATTAAACGCACCGATGGCATAATCGGATTTCAGTGCCTTGGCGAACATTTCTTTCGTTGTGACTAAAGCCATGTATTTTACCTCCCATTGTCGTCAATTTCTCCTATACATTATACAACATCAGACAACGGAAAGAAACTATGATTTTCCGTAAGGCCTATTTATTCTGTCCGTTCATCATCGCAAGGAAAGGTCCGGCCATTTCCATAAGCTGCTGCATATCCGGCATCTGCACCGAAGAAACTGCCTGAGAAACCGAATCAGCGGCCCCCTCAATGTGGGATCGGGGCGGACCGGACAGCTGGGGAATCCCTGCCATCTGTCCAAGACTTGACATATGATCCATCATTTCCACCAACCGATGCATGTCACGGGAAAAGGATCCCAGCGGAATTGACGGAATGGGAAGCCCTGAAGGAGACGGACCAAAATCTCCTGTCCCGGCCCTGTGCTTATTGCCTGACTGTCCTCCAAGCAGGACGAGTACCAGTACCAGTCCCAGTATTTCATTGTTTTTCCCAAAAGGTGCCATATCGTTACCTGACCTTTCTGCCAGCCGCAGGCTGCTCTGACCTTCTGAAATATAGTATGAAATTTTCCTGCCCCTTGTGCATACTGTAAAGAAGAATCCAAACAGAAAGCAACAGGAGGTAGAAACTTGAATCTCGATGACAATATGATCGCTGATATCGCACAGCAGCTGGGGCTGTCCGGAAATCCGGGCATTTCACCGGGGGACCTTCGCCGGATGGAAGGAAAATCCGACGAGGAGCTGAAGCGGGAGATCCTGAGAATGCGGGATCAGCTGGCGGCCAGAGGCGTACCTTACGGAAAGCAGGCGGCCATGCTGCGCAGCCTGATGTCCATGATGGACAATAAACAAAGAGCCCGATTACAGAAAGTAATCGAGCTCATCGAACGCTGAAAGAAACGCGGCACATACAGCGGCGGAAGCTGAAATCAGCTCCAGTTAATCTTGCGGGCAATATCCTTTTTCGTGGAACCCTCCTCGAACACCATGGTACCGGCGCTGACCTTTTCGTGGTTCAGGCCGGTATCAGCACAAATCTGCTGATATTCGGCATAATCCTCAAAGAGCCCGGCATCCACCAGGCAGTTGACTGCTGCAGTAGCACTGGTCCCGGTGACATTGACCTCTACATCGCGGGTCAGCTTTCCGTCTGCGAAGAGGGCATCCGTACCCTGACTGTCTCCATCCCCCGTCTGACCATTCTCACCGGTACTCTGCTCGTCATCTGCATTCTGTCCATCGCCGCTCTGACTGTCTGCGTCTTCGCCACCTTCCGATTGTACCTGGGAATCATCTCCGCTGCTGAATACTGTCTGCGGATAAGCCATGATGACTTCCATGCGCCATAAAATCAGAAGGGCAGCTGCCACCAGAATCATCAGAGCAATCAATATGTCGTTTTTATCATAAAGAAAATCCTTGAATTTTTTCATAATCTCAATTCCTCCTTGCGGGGCAGGGGACATTTTTCTGCACACCGAATTCACATATATATTTTAGCAGATTACCGCTTTTTTCTCAAGCCGTTTTAGTGTATAATGGTCTGGGAGTTTGTGGCTTTCATTTAGTCCTCGCCGCGAAAGCGGCTGCGGGAATCATTCCGGCCGCAAATCCCGGACCGAACTGTGGATGGAAGCGGTTGAAATCGTTCGGTCATAACATCGCCAACACGACTATGGCATTCCGGCCGCAAATCCCGGACCGAACTGTGGTTCTGCGCATGGAGGGGTGAGATATGATAGAGATTATAATTACGGAGAACCAGGGCGGCCAGCGGCTGGACCGGTTCCTGAAAAAATATTTTGATAAGGCACCTCTGAGTCTGATCTACAAGATGATCCGAAAGGACGTGAAGGTCAACGGGAAACGGAGCACGAAAGAAGCCATGATCCAGGCAGGAGACCGGCTCGCCGTTTATCTGAGCGAGGAAGAGGCGAAAGCACTGCAGACACAGAAAAAACGGGTGCGGGCAAAGCGCCAGTTTTCCATCGCCTATGAAGATGAAAATCTGCTCATTGCCGAGAAGCCCTTCGGGCTGCTGACCCACGGAGACAAAACCGAAAAGAAAAACCATCTGGCCAACCAGGTGGTGGATTATCTCATCGAAAAAGGCGAATACAACCCGCGGGCAGACAGAACCTTCGCCCCGGCGCCGGCAGGACGGCTGGACAGGAATACCACCGGCCTTGTCATGTTCGGAAAAAACGCCCCGGCGCTGCAGGAACTGAATCGCCTGATCCGGGAAAAGGATGCCATCGGCAAATATTATCTGACCATCGTATCCGGCCATATGACCCGGCCCCTTCAGCTGCGGGACCGGATGACCAAAGATGAAAAGAAGAACATGATCTCTGTACTGCCGGAAGAATCCGACGAAGGCAAGCTGATGGAAACCATGGCATGGCCTGTGCAGACGGGGCAGCACAATGGGAAATGGTATACACTGGTGAAAGTAGAGATCATCACCGGAAGAACCCACCAGATACGGGCCCATCTGGCCCGGGCAGGCTACCCGGTCATCGGAGACACCAAATACGGAAGCCCCGCCATCAACCGCATGATGCAGCAGGCATTCGGACTGAACACACACCTGCTCCATGCCTGGCAGCTGGAATTCCGGAATCCGGCCGGCGTGCTGGCTGATCTGGCAGGGAAAACCGTCGAAGCGTCACTTCCGGAGCAGTTTGACAGAATAAAAACCAGTCTTTTCGGCAAAAATTAAAATGATATTGGAGATACATAAATGAAAAATGTTTTAGAATGGGTAAAAGAAATCGTTATTGCAGTTATAATAGCGGCAATTATTCTGACGTTCATCAAGCCGATCGTGGTGCGCCAGAGCTCCATGGAGCCAACATTTTACAGCGGTGACTACATCTTCATCAGCAAGCAGGCATATCGCCTGTTCGGAGAACCGGAACGGGGCGATGTCATCGTTTTCCGTACCGACATGAAAGATGAAAACAATAAGGATAAAAATCTGATCAAGCGCATTATCGGTCTGCCGGGCGACACGGTGGAAATCATCGGCGGCTACGTTTACCTCAATGGGAAACTGATCGATGAACCGTATCTGAATGAACAGGGCATATCCGGCGAAATGGATGAAGTCACCGTGCCGGATGGAAAACTGTTTGTGATGGGCGACAACCGGGGCGTCAGCCAGGACAGCCGGGATGTGCTGGTGGGATGCGTAGACGAGCAAAACATTCTCGGCAAGGTTTTCGTGCGGCTTTACCCGTTCAATCGGATCGAAACCTTCTAGGCATCTTTCTGCCGGAAGGCGGGAAGGAGTCTTTCATATGCATTCAATTCGCAAAATCCTTGCGCTGGGTTTTTCGGCACTGCTGGGGGCAGTGCTGGGGGGTGTGCTTTCTGCATGCCTGATGATGACGGAAGTCGCCGGCAGCGATATGCTGCCGTCTCTGGAGCCGGGGGAAAGGATCCTGGTGCTGCGCAGTGCGTTCGTGGATGCATATGAGACCGGAGATCTGGTGGTCTATCAGGCACCATACTATACCGCTGACAGCGGGGATGACCGGCTGGTTCGCCGGGTCACCGGCATACGGGGAAGCTGGGTGCGTCTCAATTGCGATGCCAAGACAACGCGGGATCAGGAGGTGCTGGCAGAGCCGGATCAGCTGCTGGGAAAAGTGATCTTTTCTTTTGGCGGGATGTAACCTTTTGCCTTTGAAAACCGAGTTATTTATAGAAGCAACGGAGAAAGACATGGTAAAAAGAGAAAAAAAACTGGTGGCAAACAATAAAAAAGCGCGCCACGATTACTTTATAGAAGAAGTCTATGAAGCCGGCATCGTCCTGACCGGAACCGAGATCAAGTCGGTGCGCCAGGGCAAGGTCAGCATCAAGGAAAGCTACGCGAAAATCGAAGATGGAGAAATGATTCTCTACGGAATGAACATCAGTCCGTATGAACAGGGCAACCGGTATAACGTGGATCCGCTGCGGCCAAGGAAGCTGCTGCTCCATAAGCAGGAAATCCGCAAGCTCATCGGCTACACGACCCAGAAGGGACTGACCCTGGTGCCGCTGACCATGTACATAAACACGGAAGGCCGTGCCAAGGTGGAAGTCGCAGTAGCCCGCGGAAAGAAGAACTACGACAAGCGGGACGACATCGCAAAGCGTGACGCCAAACGGGAAATGGACCGCAAGATGAAGGAGCGGTACTAGCAGACGCACCGGAATTTGGAACTTGCCTGGCAGCAAAAAGTAGTCTATAATATTGATGTAAATAAAACGGCAGAAGCCAGTCGGTCTGCCTCAATTATGGGGGTGTAAAGGTTTCGACGGGGGTGTAGAAGCCGGATAAGCGAGCGGTAGTTTGTCCAGTCTACCTTAAAAAGGACACGTTAAATATAAACGCTAAAAATAACAACAATTTCGCATTAGCAGCTTAGTTCTGCACCGCGCGTCAGCCCGGGTTTACCTGTAGGCCCGGAACCTGGCGTCGACTATACAGGAAAACTCTGTGAGAGTTCCCGGTATCACAGGGGACCAACGGGATAGCTGATTTCGCAGCCTGTTAATGGGCGTCGAAAAAGGCGAAGCTTTAAATCATTAACTGCGCTCGGAGAAAGTCCTGTGGAAATGCTTTCGGACGTGGGTTCGACTCCCACCATCTCCACCATGAAATGAAAAAGGTCCAGCACGAAAGTGCAGGGCCTTTTGTCATTTCATTGAGTACAGAAAAGGGGAGTCGAACCCAGAGTGGGCGCGAGCGTGAAGGCCGGCAGTCCGGTGGACTGCCGGGCAGCGAGCGGTCCGAAGCCGGCCGTGAGGGCGGCGAGGAGGAAGCACGCAGGCGCGGAGCACTGCGGGCGGTCGCTCCCGCCATCTCCAGTCATTTCAGACTCGAAAAACCGGGGATGAAGTCGGTAAGTATTTCTTTATCATACGGCAAATACAATGCGTTTTTCTTTCTTTCAAAATCTGCCAACTCATTTCTGTACATTTCTAAAACAGCTGCGTCAATATAGAGATTGATATGATTTTTGCAAGTCGAGAAAGAAATTGAGTAACCATTCTTTGTATAAGTAGGCATACTCAATGCAATTTTCTCATTCACATCCTGAATACATTCAAGAATCGTTTTTCTTAACAGATTAAGATGGTTCTGTGCCTTTTCTTCTTGCAGACTGATATATTCATCCACGTTTTCGGGAGCTTTTCCACAGTAATGACCCTGATTCCTTCGCTTAAATTCTCTTCAACATTTCGGGCATGTCCACATGACGCAAACCTCCTGATCCCAGTCTATACTTCCATTATAAGTCCTATTTCTCATCCCGTAAACGCAAACCTTTTGGCAGAGAATTGATTTGCAAAAGTCAAGTCTACCCACTCTCGCCTGCTTCTTAAGAGGCAAAATCCTCACGTACCATCCTTGATTTTCTGACGAACCCGATAGCGGTGCGCAATCTATCACAGGCACAATAAGGAGTGTAAAAGTAAAATATAAAATGAAGATGCAATGTATACTTGACATTGCCCGGAATGTAATATATACTTTGTGTCATGAAGACGAGGGGGACCGTACATGAGAAATCTGAAAATGAAGTTTCGACGGATTGAATTAAACATGTCGCAGGCGGAACTGGCAAAAAAGGCCGGAGTGACGCGGCAGACCATCGGTCTGATCGAAGCCGGTGAGTTTAATCCGTCAATTAAGCTGTGCATTGCCATCTGTAAAGCACTGGGCGTTACACTGAATGATATTTTCTGGGAGGATGAAGAAGATGAAATGGACATTGAAAAATAAGCTGGATGAAATGCAGGAGATGAAACTGAGAGGAATTGAGCGGAACGGCTGCTGGTTTGCATTCTGGGCTTTACTGGCAGCCATGATGATACAGCTTGCACTAGGGGCTGAGATGAAACAGCTTGCCGGTGAGTGGATTGTGTTTATGTGTTTGGCTCTGTATCTCTGCTTTGCCTGCATGCAGGCCGGTATCTGGGACCGCCGGATTCCTGCCACCCCGCTGGCAAATCTGGTTTGTTCTCTGATCGCCGGTATTGCAGTGTGGATCCTGTTTACTTTTGTGATGATGCGTAACGGCGTCTGGGACAACCTGACGGGAGCCATCCTTGCGGCAGGTTTCATCGGCCTGTTTACCTTTGGAATGTGTTTCGCCGCATTGAGCATCTGCACTGCCTGCTATAAAAACAGAGTAAAAAAGCTGGAAGAAGAACCAGAAGACGAGATGAAGGCATAAGCCGATGGGAAAGCCCCTGCATCAAAAAGAAACGGTGCGGGGGTATTTTGTTCATTACCATTAAAAAATGCTTGACTCTTACGCAGCGTCATAGTTTATGATGGAATTACCACGAAGGAGGAAATGCAACATGATGACAGTGCACGAAGTGAGCAGACGGACAGGTGTGAGCGTACGCACCCTGCAGTATTATGACAACATCGGGCTGCTGCATCCGGCGACATATACCCAGGCCGGATACCGGCTGTATGACGATACAGCGCTGGAGAAGCTGCAGCAGATTCTGCTGTTTCGTGAGCTGGAGTTTCCTCTGAAAGAGATCCGAAATATTCTGGACAGCCCTTCCTTTGACAGAGACAAGGCTTTGGAGCAGCAGATTACCTTGCTGACCATGAAGAAGGAGCATCTGGAAGCGTTGATTGAACTGGCGTGGAACATAAAATTGAAAGGAGAAAAGGATATGGACTTTTCTGCATTTGATACGAAAAAGATGGAGGAATACGCCGCACAGGCGAAGGCTGCATGGGGAGAAACACACGCATATCATGAATTTGAGGAAAAATCGAAAGGACGCACGATGAATCAGCAGCAGGATATCAATATGCAGATGATGGGAATCTTCGCAGAATTCGGCCAGCTGCGGGAGGGTGACCCTGCATCTGAAGAAGCACAGAACTTGGTAAAAAAGCTGCAGGATTTCATCACGGCGCATTTTTACACTTGTACCGATGAGATCCTGGCCAGCCTGGGGCAGATGTATGCCGCCGGCGGAGAATTTACGGAAAACATTGACAAGGCAGGCGGCGCCGGAACTGCAGAATTCTCCGGGAAAGCCATCGAAATCTATACGAAGCAATAATACCGACGCATTAAGAAAAAAAGGTGCTGTTGCGTTAACGAGCTTTCACCGTTAGGGCGGCAGCACCTGTTTCTTGTTCCTCCGTATTCAAACGTGTTCACCCGTCAAGGGACCATAGCGGTAATGTTGTATGATTTCGTTTTTTCTGCGTGAAACTACAACATCCCCCTTTTGGAGCCTGAAAATCGTGAAAAAATAAGAGGTAATGTTGTATGATTTCACATTTCCTTGTAATCCATACAACGAAATGTGAAGATTTTAGAAATATCGTTGTAAGAATTCCTCAAAAACAATGATTCGTACAACATTTCGCACCGTTTTTTGCATTTTTCGGTGGTGATGTTGTATGAATCCGGAATTTTCAAGAGTCCATACAACGTCAATTTGAGCAGTGGCTGTTTCCGCAAGATCCAATTCATACAGGCAACGGCACTGACCAAAATCCGTGCTGCTATTTTTCATTCTAAGAAAAGAGGCCGTAGCCTAACGTTTTTTTGTTAATGCGACAGCCTCTTTTCGCATATCAGAATGTAATGGTCTTCGGTGGTTCCGTGAAGGAAGAGAAGACAGCCACGGCATCTTTGAAATAGAGCACTTCCGTATTGTCATCTGACGGGGAATACATGCTCTGCAGGTTCGGATAATGATCCAGCATGTCTTTTTTCGCTTCGAAACGGTCATCACGGACCAGCGTGCCGGAAACTCTCAGCCATTTCTCTCCGTCAAAGGCACAGAGTTCCACCTTCGGATTCTTCTGTATCTGTTCCGATACACTCTTTGATTTTCCGGTCTGAATATACAGCTTGTCTTCAAACAGATTGACGGTACCGAAGGGACGGACTCTCGGCTGGTCGCCGTCCATGGTCGCCAGATAATAGGTATTGCATTTCTTTAAAAATTCGTATACTTCTTTCATGACATATTTCCTTTCGTAATCAAAAGATAGTTCCATTATATTCTTCTGAAACAGCGTCGTCAAGCGTGGTTGGGATGGAGATACAGGCAGGTCGGCACGATATTGCGTCTTGACTGCCGTGCAGCATCGTGGTACTATACAAACAGACCGTCGGTTTGTATAAACAGGGAGATAGACCCGGGACGATGGATTTTGCGAAGAAAAAGAAGAGACGAGGGGGCGATAGCCATGGCGAGAAACAAGCATCCGGAAATAACCGTGGAACTAATCCTGAATACAGCCCAACGGCTGTTTGTGGAAATCGGCTATGAGAAAACGTCCATGCAGAACATCATGGACGAGACGGGGCTGTCCAAGGGGGCCATCTACCATCACTTCAAGTCGAAGGAGGAAATCTTCAACGTGGTGGCAGAACGGATCGGGGAGGAGAATGTGAAGCGATTTGAGGAGATTGGGCTGGATCCGGCACTCAGCGGAAAGGAAAAGCTGGAGAAGCTGTTCCGGTCGTCCCTGCTGCACCCCAATCAGGAAAAAGTGCTGCGGATGGTGCCGTACCTGATGGATGACCCCAGATTTCTTTCGGTGGAGATGAAGGAGATTATGGAATATACGGCGCCGGAGATCATCCGGCCGCTGCTGGAGGAGGGCATTGCGGACGGTTCACTGCAGACAGAGGATCCGGAAATGACGGCGGAGGCCGTGATGGTTCTGCTGGATCTTTGGGTAAACCCGGCGGTACGGCCGGCGACGGCGGAGGAAACACGCAGGCGGTGCCGGATTTTCGGTCGTCTGATGAAGGAACTGGGGCTGGATATTTTCAGTGAGGAGCTGGTGGAGGCATGCTGCAGGTATGCGGAGCTTCTCCGTACCACAAGGGGAAACAACCATGGGGAAAAAGAAAAGGGGGATGTATAACATGGAACCGAGTCAGGAAGAAAGACGGACTGCGGTGAAGCTGTTTCGGCGGGATTTTACGCTGGTGGTGATCGGTCAGGTCATATCGCTGTTTGGCAATGCGGTGCTTCGGTTCGCGCTGCCGCTGTATCTGCTGCGGGTGACGGATTCCTCCACGCTGTACGGCACTGTGACAGCCTGCGCCTTCGTACCCATGGTGATATTTTCGCTGCTGGGCGGCGTTATTGCGGACCGGGTGAATAAGCGTAACATCATGGTGGCACTGGATTTCAGCACGGCGGGGGTGATTCTGGTGTTTTATCTGCTCCACGGGATGGTGCCTCTGGTGCCGCTGTTGATGGTGGTGCTGATGATTCTCTATGGAATCGCAGGTGCATATGAGCCGGCGGTGCAGGCCAGCATTCCGCTGCTGGTGGATGGAGAAGAACTGGTGCGGGGAAACGCTGTCATCAATATGGTGCAGACTTTGTCCAGCCTGCTTGGACCGATTCTGGGCGGCGTCCTGTTCGGCGCCTTCGGCATCGTGCCGATTTTGTTCCTGAGCACGGGCTGCTTCCTGGCTTCGGCGGTGATGGAGATTTTTATTCACATTCCTCATGTAAAACGGGACAGAACAGATGGGATGCTGACGGTGGTGCGGCAGGATCTTTCGGAAAGCTGGCAGTACATCCGTTTCCGGCAGCCGGAGCTTCTAAAAGGGGTCGGGCTGATCGCAGTCTTCAACATGGTGCTGTCGTCTGCGTTTTCTGTGGGGATTCCTGTGATGGTGGTACAGTTTTTGGGCATGAGCGATGCCAGTCTGGGACTGACAGAGGCTATGGTCGGACTGGGAGGCCTGGCCGGCGGCGGACTTGCTGGCATCGCAGCCCATAAAATCCACATCGGCCGCAGTCACTGGATCCTGCTGGGTTGTGCAGTGGGCATGGCGGGGATGGGGATTGCCATGCTGCCCGGAATTCCTGCACTGGCGGCATACTGGCTGATCAACCTGATGGGTTTCCTGACCATGGTGGTTTCGGCACTGTTTTCTGTCACCATTCTGGCCATGGTGCAGAGAATCACGCCGACGCAGCTTCTGGGAAAAGTCATGGCCACGATTATGGCCGTGTGCAGCTGCGTACAGCCGGTGGGTCAGGCAGCTTACGGCGTGCTGTTTGATGTGATGGCATCGGTGCCCTGGCTGCTGCTTTTCTTCGCGGCAGGCTTCGGGGTATTGCTTACGGCAGTATCCAGACCGCTGTTTCAGAAGCTGGAACTCCGGTGGAGCGAAACGTAATCTTTCGCGTCAAATTTTTCGGCAAACAGCTTGACATAAAGTCAGCTTCAGCCTTTATAATAGATGCAGTGAAAAAAAGAAACAGTGTCAAGGAGGAGACGATGATTTACAGAGACTTTCAGGGAATGCAGCTGTCGGCACTGGGCATGGGAACCATGCGGCTTCCGGTCACAGACGGCCAGGATGGCCAGATCGACGAAGCGCGGGCTGCGGAAATGTTTGATTACGCTTACGAGCATGGCGTCAACTATTTCGACACGGCATGGGGCTACCACGAAGGAAATTCTGAGGTAGTGACAGGTCGCTGCCTCGCAAAATATCCACGCCAGTCGTTTTATCTCGCGTCGAAGTTTCCCGGCTATGATCTGGGGAATATGGGAAAAGCGGAGGAAATCTTCGAGAAACAGTTGGGAAAATGCCAGGTGGAGTATTTCGATTTTTATCTGGTGCACAATGTGTGCGATTTGAACATCGGTCATTATCTGGACGATGAAACATACGGCGATGTGTCCTATCTGAAAAAGCAGAAGGAACTGGGAAGAATCCGCCATCTGGGTTTTTCCCTTCACGGCGGCCTGGATGTGCTGGAACGGTTCCTTGCTGCCTATGGAGATGCCATGGAATTCTGTCAGATTCAGCTGAACTGGATGGACTGGGAGTTCCAGGATGCCCGGGGCAAGGTAGACCGGCTCCGCCAGGCGGGGATTCCGGTATGGGTCATGGAACCGCTGCGGGGAGGTATGTTGGTGAACCTGCAGGCAGAGCATCAGCAGCAGCTGACGGCCCTTCGGCCTTCTGCATCTGCTGCAGAATGGGCACTCCGCTTCTGCCAGTCGGTGCCGGAGGTGACGGTGACCCTGACCGGTGCATCCACCCTGGAGCAGCTTGCAGAAAACATCCGGATCTTTGAAGAGGAGCAGCTGCTGAATGAGAAGGAAAAGAAAACGCTGCTGGATATGGCGGCGGAACTGGTGGGAAAGACGGCAGTACCGTGCACGGCCTGCCGGTACTGTACCAGCCACTGTCCGCAGGGACTGGACATTCCGAAGCTTCTGAGCCTTTATAACGAGCATGCCGTCACGGGAGGCGGCTTCATCGCGCCGATGGCGCTGGGAGCACTGCCGAGAGACAAGCGGCCAAAAGCCTGCATCGGCTGCGGCAGCTGCGAAGCGGTCTGTCCGCAGCAGATTAAGATCGCGTCCGTTATGGCGGATTTTGTGGAGAAACTGAAGAGGAAATAAATATAGAAAAAGCCGGGAGTCTGAGTGATTTCCGGCTTTTTTCATTCTCACGTATACTGTCTGTAGTGCTTTTCTATATGACTTTCCTATACAGCGTTGATCTGCTTGCCATCCAGCCAGGAATACAGGCTGCCGAAGACGATGTCTGCGCGCATTTCCATGGACTCTGCGGAGGCAAAGGCGATATGCGGGGTTACGATGGTGTTCGGGCAGTCCAGCAGCGGATGATCCTGCGGAAGCGGCGGTTCCATCTCGAACACATCGCAGGCCGCACCGGCAATCCGTCCATCTTTCAGGGCAGCGGCCAGGGCTGCGGAATCCACTACGGCACCGCGGGCTGTATTGATTAGGATGGCAGTCTTTTTCATGAGGGCAAGCTGTGCCTGACCGATCAGTCCCCTGGTCTGGTCGGTCAGCGGGCAGTGGAGCGATACGATGTCGGCTTCCTGCAGCAGCTGTTCCAGAGAAACCTGTGCATCGATGGCAGGATCGCTGACCTGGCTTCTGCTGTATGCGATGACGTTGCAGCCAAAGGCTTTACAAAGCGCAGCCGTTTTCTTTCCGATGGCACCGGCACCGATGATGCCGACGGTCTTGCCGCAGAGAAGATTACCTACCAGCCCCGCCTTGGTCCCGCCGGTGCGGCAGCGTTCTTCGGCCTGCTTTACATTCCGAAGCAGCTGGATCATGAAGCTGATGCAGAGCTCCGCCACAGCCTGGGTGGCATAGCCGGAGGCATTGCTCACTGCGATGCCTTTTGCTTTCGCTTCTGCCACAGGGACATGGTCTACGCCGGTAAAGGCAATATCGATGAATTTCAGATTGGCAGCGGTATCGATGACAGACTTGTCCAGCGGCATGTTGGCCAGCATGATCACATCGGCATCGCGGCTCCGCTGTGCCTGCACCTTCGGATCCGTATCCTTCGGAAAGGCTTCGAAGGTATGACCCATGGCTTCCAGCTTCTTTGCGTGTTTTTCTATTATATCCTGAGATACGCCCAGTTCTTCTAAAAGTACGACTTTCATCTGCTTGTTCCTCCTGTATTGGTCGTTTGCTAACTAAAATTATATACATCAGACCGAGAAAAGGCAAGGATGAAAAAGAAAAAACCTTGAAATCGTTGAGATTTCAAGGTTCCTGGTGCGCCCGGTGGGAATCGAACCCACGGCCTTTACATTCGGAGTGTACTACTCTATCCCCTGAGCTACGGGCGCATATACAACTGTAAAAATATATGGAGCGGACAACGGGAATCGACCGGCTGCGGCGCTGCCGCTTGCAGCCTGCCTCCTCGCAGCCTCTCCGAAGGCTGCTCAGACCATCACCTGCATACCGGTCCACCGGACCGATCTGCTGACGGTGATGCCCTCACGGGTTCGATTCCCGCGGGGTTCTGAAGAATCTGGAGCGGACAACGGGAATCGAACCCGCTTCCTCAGCTTGGGAAGCTGATATTCTACCGGTGAACTATGTCCGCAGAACCATTACTCAAAATATAATACCACATTTCATATAGAAAATCTACTGCTTATTTTATGTTTTTCGGAAAAGTTTTTTGGCGCGGATATCCCTCTTTGATGATTGACAGCCGTGGCGCCGTATTATACACTAATTGTAAAAAAGTTGGAGGCACGCTCATGCACGAAGTAAAAGTCAAAGGCATTTTGTCGGCGAAAAACGGCATGAATCTGTACCGTGGCTGCAGTCACGGCTGCATTTACTGCGATTCCCGCAGCCGCTGCTATCAGATGGATCATGACTTTGAAGATATCGAGGTCAAATCCAACGGGCTGGAGCTGCTGGAGGATGCACTGCGCAGAAAACGGAACAAATGCATGATCGGAACCGGCTCCATGAGCGACCCGTACATCCCGCTGGAAAAAGAGCTGTGTTACACCCGCAGCGCACTGGAACTGATCCGCAGGTACCGGTTTGGGGCCACCTTGATCACCAAGTCGGACTTGGTGCTGCGTGATCTGGATCTACTGCAGGAAATTCATCGCCAGACCAGAGCTGTCGTCCAGATGACCCTGACCACCTGGGATGATGCACTTTGCAAAATCGTAGAGCCCGGCGTTTGTCCCACGTCCCGGCGCTTTCAGGTTCTGAAGGAGTTTCAGAAGGCAGGGATTCCCACGGTAGTATGGCTGACGCCCATTCTTCCATATATCAATGACACGATGGTAAACCTGCAGGCCCTTCTGGAGTGCTGCGTGGATGCCGGTGTCCGCGGCGTTCTCTGGTTCGGAGCCGGTGTGACGCTCCGGGATGGGAATCGTGAGTATTTTTATCATCAGCTGGACCGTCAGTTTCCGGGCATGAAGGAACAGTACCGTAAGGAGTTTGGAAACAGCTATGTGGCAGCCAGCAGGAATGACCGGCAGCTGTCCGCCATGGTGAAGGACACCTGCGGCAGATACGGAATCCTTAGCGAGCCGGACCGGGTTTTCGCAGAACTGCAGCGGTTTGAGGAGAAGGAAGGCGGGGAGCAGCTGAGTTTCCTGCTGTGAGAAAATTATCTGAATTTTTGAAAATCCCCCCTTGACAAAGTCGGCAGGGGGGAGTAATATAATCCTGCGGTTAGTGAAAACTAACCAAATTTTTTAAGGTAATGGTTAGATTAAACTAACTTAATGTGCCTTGGATGCAGGCGTCCTGGGCAGCGTAATATCTGACAGAAAGAAGGGAGACTATGATGCCGCTGACATTGGTGCAGACAGGAGAAGAGAACATGATTCGAAAAGTGGGAGGAAAGCCGGAGGTGAAACGTCATCTGGAGAACCTGGGTTTCGTGCCGGGCGGAAGGGTGACAGTAATCAGCACCATCGGAGGGAATCTGATTGTGAACGTGAAGGATGCGCGGGTGGCCATCAGCCGAGAAATGGCGCAGAAGATCATGGTATAAAGAGAACGTGATGTGAGGAGGAAGAAGAAGTGAAAACATTAAAAGATGTCCGGGTCGGAGAAACGGCTACTGTGGTGAAGCTCCACGGTGAGGGTGCGGTAAAGCGAAGAATCATGGATATGGGACTGACAAAGGGTACAGAAGCATACGTACGAAAGGTGGCGCCGCTGGGGGATCCGGTGGAGATCACGGTGCGGGGCTACGAGCTCTCTCTGCGCAAAGCGGATGCGGAAATGATAGAAGTCCGGTAAATGCCGGAAGCGGGAAAAGGGGCAGAGTCTGCCCTGTATATTTTGCGAAGCGGTTAGTATAGACTAACAGGAAAGTGAGGACAGAAAATGAGCATCAGAATTGCACTTGCCGGAAATCCCAACTGCAGCAAGACGACGTTATTTAATGCATTGACCGGGTCCAATCAGTACGTGGGAAACTGGCCGGGCGTAACCGTCGAGAAAAAAGAGGGAAAACTAAAGAAACATGGGGATGTGGTGGTGACAGACTTGCCGGGGATCTACTCCCTTTCACCGTATACGCTGGAAGAAGTGGTTGCGAGAAATTATCTGATCGGCGAGCGGCCGGATGTGATTTTGAATATTGTGGACGGAACCAATCTGGAACGAAATCTGTATCTGACCACACAGCTTGCGGAGCTTGGGATTCCGCTGGTGGTTGCCATCAACATGATGGACGTGGTGAAGAAGAATGGGGATCAGATCCGAACGGAACAGCTGGCCAGGGAACTGGGATGCACGGTTGTGGAAATTTCTGCGCTGAAGGGGGATGGAATTCAGGAAGCGGCGGAAGCGGCCATTGCAGCAGCAGATTCGGGGAAACCGGTTCCGCTGCACGCATTTTCGGGCTCTGTGGAACATGCACTGGCCCACATTGAAGAGGCAGCGGTCCATGGTCTTCCGGAGGAGCAGCAGAGATGGTATGCAGTGAAACTGTTTGAGCGGGATGAACGGGTCCTGAAACTGCTGAATCTGAACCCATCCGTGCTGGTGCACATCGAATCGGATATCGCCGCGGCGGAAGCGGAGATGGACGATGATGCGGAAAGTATCATCACCAACGAGCGGTACATCTATATCGGAAAGCTGATGAAGGAGTGCTGCCGGAAAAAATCTGCAGGGCAGATGTCGACCTCGGATCGGATCGACCGGATTGTGACCAACCGGATTCTGGCACTGCCGATCTTCATTGCGGTCATGTGGCTGGTGTATACCATTTCCATCGGAACCATCGGTGACTGGACGGTGGGGTTCATGAATGATACGCTGTTTGGGGAAACCATTGTGCCGGCGGTAACTTCCGGACTGGAGGGACTGGGCTGTGCCGACTGGCTTGTCAGCCTGATTGCAGACGGCATCGTTGGCGGCGTAGGGGCTGTACTGGGCTTCGTTCCGCAGATGCTGATTCTGTTCCTGCTGCTTTCCATGCTGGAGGACTGCGGATATATGGTACGGGTCGCTTTCATCATGGACCGGATCTTCCGGAAATTCGGTCTGTCCGGCAAAAGCTTCATCCCTATGCTGGTGGCCACAGGCTGCGGGGTTCCGGGTGTCATGGCATCCCGGACCATCGAACAGGATCGTGACAGAAAGATGACCATCATGACCACCTGCTTCATCCCGTGCGGAGCAAAGATGCCCATTGTAGGCCTGATTGCAGCTGCCCTGTTTGGGGGTAGTGCGCTGATTGCAACGGCCGCGTACTTCATCGGCGTGGCAGCAGTGATTCTTTCCGGCATCATGCTGAAAAAGACCAGGGCATTCGCAGGAGATCCGGCACCGTTTGTCATGGAGCTTCCTGCCTATCATGCACCGGTTGCCGGGAATATTCTCCGGGCGACCTGGGAACGGGGCTGGTCCTTCATCAAGCGTGCCGGTACGGTAATTGTGGCAGCCAGCATTATCATCTGGGTGCTGAACAGCCTGTCTTTCGAAAACGGATTCCATTATATCACCGAAGAGAACGAAGGGGCTTCCATTCTGGCTGTTATGGGCGGCGGGATCGCATGGATTTTCAAGCCACTGGGCTTCGGAAACTGGCAGGCCGCTGTGGCAACGGTTCTGGGACTGGTTGCCAAAGAGGAAGTGGTTGGTGTATTTGGCTCTCTGTCCTCCATGGCAGACGGGGATCTGGCATTCGAGATGGTGGATTCCATGGATTCTGCGGGCCTGGCGGTCATCGGACAGGAGTTCTTCGGCGGAAGCAAGCTGGCCGGATTTTCCTTCCTCATCTTCAATCTGCTCTGTGCACCTTGCTTCGCGGCCATGGGCGCCATCCGCAGGGAAATGAACAACTGGAAATGGTCGTTGGGCGCCATCGGCTACATGTGCATCTTTGCCTATGCGGTTTCTCTGATGGTATATCAGTTCGGTGCCTGGTTTGCCGGCTCCGGCAGCATCATCGGGACGTTTGCTGCGGCGCTGGTTCTGGCATTCATACTCTATATGCTGCTCCGGCCGAATAAATATGATGAGAACGCGGTATGCGGCAAGCCAGTGACAGTGTCGAAATAAATGCCGGTGCAGAACAATGATGGTATTGGAATAGAGGGGGAGTAAAAATGAATCTTTCAACGTGGATCATAGCCGGCCTGGTGGCCGTGGTCTTCATGGCCATTGTCGGACGCGGCATCTATAATAAAAAGAAGGAAAGCGGGGGCTGTTCCTGCGGCTGTTCCTGCGGAGGCTGCTCCATGAGCAGCATGTGTCACAAGACAGAATAAAATAGAACAGAATATGGCCGGGAGGCACGGGATATTGCAGCCAGTATAAATGTAAGGCGAAGGTTTACCCGAAAATGTCCAATGGCCTGAAGAATATCGGATCACCGGACCTTCTCGTATTGTTTACCAGCACGGTATCCCATAAAATGATCCGCAGAGCGCTCAGTGATGCAGCTGCACAAAATATCAAAATAGCACGTTCCCACAGCAGTTCCATGGCTGCACTGAGAGCCATCCTGGAAGAACATACATGCATATAGGGGACAAATATGGGGAGGGAGAATCATGTCGGAGGAAATGCTTGTGCGCCACTGCGCACCTACACTGGCCGGTCTGAAAACCGGCAGCCTTTTCAGCTGTGAGTTTGAGGATGAAGAAGCAATGCGCTTCAGCCTGCGCCGGTGGAACCGGATTCTTGGAAAAAAAGGTTTGCGGCTGCTGCCGCTTCGCTTCCGCGAAAACAGGGGACTGATCTATGTCTTTC
>JAEDMR010000164.1 GCA_016302925.1 Bacillota bacterium | reverse complement strand
GGTCTTCAGCGATGCGTTTTCCTCGATTCCCAGGGCGCGGCACATGTCTGCGGCCTTTTCCCGGTCAAAATCTGTATAGAAGTCACTGAACAGGTCGAAGATATCCTTCACCTTCATCCAGTCGGCGAAGTAGTTTCTGTCCGGCAGATAGCTTACGATGGATTTGGTATACGTTCCCGGGATATGTCCGTCGATAAAGACACTTCCGGATGTCGGCTGAAGCAGGCCGTTCAGGATTTTGATCAGGGTCGTCTTGCCGCTCCCGTTTGGGCCGAGCAATCCAATTACCTTGCCGCAGCCGATGGACAGATCCACCTGATCCAGGGCACGGCAGCCGGAAAAGACTTTCGTCAGTCCCTCACATTTTACGATTTCACTCATTTCATTTCCCCTCTTTCGAATTTTTCATTGATCCGTTCCACAGCCTGCCGTTCCGTATAGCCCAGAGACTGCATTTCGTTCAGATATGTCTGTATATTGGCATCTGCCAGTTTTTCCTTCACGGCATCGATCAGCGCCTGATCCGTGGTCACGGTGCGCCCTGCCGTTCGGTTGGTGATCAGCAGTCCCTCCGCTTCCAGTTCCGCCATGGCACGCTGCATGGTGTTCCGGTTTACACCGGCTTCCTGTGCCAGCTGCCGTACGGTAGGAAAAGTACCTCCTTTTTCATACTCTCCCGACACGATGGCCCGGATCAGCAGTTCCTTCAGCTGCGGCCAGATGGATCGGCTGTCATCCAGATCCCATTCCATGATATAGCCCCCTCTCTGAAATTGTCTTTGAGACAATCCCGAATCATTTGTGCTTATTGTCTTAAGTGCTTAATACAATATTAAAATATCACATGGCTGTATAGTTGTCAATCCCATTTCAGAAAATATTGCATATTTTTTCCGATAACGATGCCGGTTGCGTTTGTGCCACGAAAAAAGACGGTGACGGCTTCCATATTTCCCGGAAGCAGTCCCGTCCTGTCATTCAGTGCACTTTTCTGTATTCCCGTTTCTCACGCCCCCGGCCCACGATTTCAAATATGCCGCGCGGTACAATCTGCTTGCCGTCAAAGATGTCAATGACCTGCTGTATGGAGTCGGTCCTCAGATACAGCCCTGTACCGCAGGAATAAATCAGCTCCGCGGGAAGCTTCCGCAGGCTGCTTCGGATGCCGGCTTCCTCCAGCACTTCCTGCGCGTAAGCCGCCTTATAGAAAGACGAGAATGACAAAATATATTCTTTTTCCATCTCATAGCCCCCTTACTGTTTCTCCGGATTTTCGTCTTTTGTATGTATCCGGTGAAGAAGAAAATGATAGCTTCACGGCCACCTGTCAGGAAAATGCAGCTTTCGCCAGTCTTGAAACCAGTTCCCGGAAGGAAGCTTTTTCTACCTTTTTTTCGGCTATGAGTGGATATTCTGCTGTTTTTTCTTTTCCCTGCCAAACCTCCACTTTCCCGATTTTCTGGCCCTTTTTCAAAGGCAAAGGTACCGTATCGCGGATGATGACTTTGCTTTTTACTGCATCCTTTTCTCCTTTGGCTGCCAGTACCGTGATCTTTTCTGCGGTAACCGCATTGACACTGGTCGGCGTGCCCCGTTCAATCTCCACGGTCCCCATCACCTGCCCTGCTTCTGCGATGACTGCCGTTTCGTAATTGGCGAAACCATAGTCCAGCATTTTCGCGATCTCCGCATTGCGGATTTTGGAGGTCTCGCTGCCCAGGGCCACAGCAATCAGGTGGGTATCGTCCCGGGTGGCGGACGCCGACAGACAGTAGCCTGCCTCGCTGGTAAATCCGGTTTTGATCCCGTTGCAGCCGGTATACGCCTTGATCAGTTTATTGGTGTTGGTCAGACCGAACTCTTTTTCCTTTCCGGGCAGTCCCACGGTGATGGTATCCTGCCAGGTGGTGAACCACTGGTGGGTTTCTTCGAATTCATAGAGTTTCATTGACATCAATGCTATATCATATGCACTGGAGTAATGATCTGCCACAGGCAGGCCGTTGGTATTGACGAAATGGGTATCCCGCATGCCCAGCTCCTGCGCTCTCTGGTTCATCCGCTCCACGAAGATCTCCTCGCTGCCGGCCACATATTCAGCCAGCGCCACACATCCGTCGTTGGCACTGGCCATGGCGACCCCCTTCATCAGTTCTGCCACCGTGTGGGTCTCACCGACCTCCATGTACATCTGGCTTCCGCCCATGGAAGCCGCCCGCTCAGAGATGGTCACCTTGTCATCCAGCGTGATCTTGCCTGCATCGGCGGCTTCCATCACCAGCAGCATGGTCATGACCTTTGTCACCGAAGCCGGCGGCAGTTCCTTATGGCTGTCCTGTTCGAACAGTACCTTTCCGGTGGATGCATCGATCAGGATTGCCCCTTTGGCCGCCACCTGAAATGCGTTTTTCTTCGTTTCCGTCATCGGTGCCTCTCCGGCTGTCACGATAGACGATTCGTCGATGACAATGGGTTTCTGTTTCGGCAGCACTCTGCTGACCCCTGCGAAAGCGCCCAGAATCAGTGCGCAGCCCAGACAGGTGGAAACCACTTTTCTGCCGTTGGCCCCAAGATGCATCTTCGGTATGCGGCAGCGTCTGCCGTCTCTATCTTTTTTCCACATAAAAATGCCGCCCCTTCCCATATTCTCTGTGCAGATAGTCCAGTATATGTGAAAGCGGCGGCATTATGCGTATATCTTATTCAATTTCCTGCTCTTCCGGTATTTCTAAAAGGATAGTCTCTCTGCTATTTCTGAAAAGTCAATCCTGCATTCTTCATCAAAAATAGAAACAGGTACTTCTTCCTCAAAAGTGTAAATGATTGGAAGTTCCGCCTTCTCCATTTTGTAAACCACTACTTTGCGGCTGTCCGGATCCACAATCCAGTATTCCCGTACACCGGATTCCAGATACAGGGCATATTTCATTCCCATATCCCGTTTTCTGGTGGATGAAGAAAGAACCTCAATAACCAGATCCGGTGCTCCTTCAATTCTCTGCGGCGTGATTTTCTCCCGGTCACAGACTACGAACACATCAGGCTCCAGTAAGTTGTTTTCATCACCCGGTATCAGATGAACATCCAGAGGTGCTACTCCGGTAAAACACTCTCCACCCTTTTTCCGTATATGATCCTTCAGGGCTGCAGCCAATTCCAGCACAATTGCCTGATGCACAACCGACGGCGCTGCCAAAAGGTAAATCCTGCCGTTCAACAGTTCTGCCCTCTGCTCTCCGGACAGCGCATAGTAGTCATCCAAACTGTACTCACCCTGCTGTTTCTGCCTGCTTTGCTTCCCATTTCCACAGGCATCATAATGAAATTCTGTTTCCCGCACACAGTTTGCCTCTTCTCGGTCAATGCCACCCCAATCAGATAACCCGCTTCTTCCCAGCACCGTTTCCAGTGCTTTTAAAGTATCAAAACGCGGTCGCATGGTAATTCCGGAAAAAATCTTCTGTACCGTGCTCAGCGGAACACCGGACAGCCTGGCAATCTGCTCGCACGAGTACCCAAGTTCATCCTTCCTTCGTTTCATATCCTCCAGATTCATAGGTGCCCCCTTATTCCTTATTTCTGTTGCATAGAAGGTATTTTTCCCTCCATCGCAATATTACCATGTTTATTCCATATTGTCAATTTAATTTCCATTTTTTATCCATATTATCTCCATGTATCAGCCCCATCCGGTATATTCCGATCGCTTTATCCAGGAAAAAAATGGGGCAACCTACAGGGGCGAAAATAAAAATTCAGGTTGCTCAAAAACGTGCAGTTTTACCGCATTTGGAGAAACTGCACCTAAAAAAGCAACCCGAAATGTAAGATGCCCACTTCAGGTTGCTTTTTTCTGCTTTCTAATTTAATTTGGGAAATACTGGGTCAACCCGGGATAGCAGAAACAGCCGCACAGGTTGCTCCCGCCACACCGCCTGCTTACAGCCCGATGATCTCCTTGATCAGCTTCGGTGCTTCCGCAGGCTGGCTGCCGATGGCAAAGGCCCTGGCGGCCTCCTGTACTGCCGCTTCCACCTTTGCTTCATCATTACCATAGAACGTGGCCAGCACATCGCCGGCTTCCACCGCATCGCCTACTTTCTTATGCACATAGACACCGGCAGACAGATCCACCGTATCCTCCTTGGTGGCACGACCTGCACCGGTATGCTGGGACGCCAGACCGATACATCTGGCCTCAATCCGGCTTACATAACCGGAAGCTTCTGCACGAAGCTCCTTTTCCACGGCATGCTGCGGGAACAGGCTGTAGTCATCCACCACTGCCGGATTTCCGCCCTGTGCCTCGATGAACCGGCGAAGCTGCGAAAGGCCGCTGCCGTCTTTCAGCGCAGCCTCCGTCCTCTGCATGCCTTCTTCCGGCGAGGCAGCCTTGCCGCCCAGATACACCATAATCCCCGAAAGCTTCAGTGCAAGCTCAGTGATGTCGGCAGGTCCTCTTCCCTTCAATGTCTCGATGGCTTCGATAACTTCCAGGCTGTTTCCCACTGCCTTGCCCAGCGGCTGGCCCATTTCCGTAATGGCAGCCACTGTACGGCGGCCGGCAGAATTGCCGATCTCCACCATCAGACTTGCCAGCGTCACCGCATCCTC
>JAEDMR010000163.1 GCA_016302925.1 Bacillota bacterium | reverse complement strand
TCCGCCGTTGAAGCCATGCAGACGACACTGGCTGTCAAGATACATGCCGCCTGCCCACACAATGCTTTCAACATCATCAGTCAACAAGGCATAATCGAAATCATACAGTTCCACCAGCCACAGTGCATACCGGACCCATGGCAGGATCCTGTCCTTCAGGAGCTGCCGGAGAGCTATGACGATTACGATAAGAAGACTTGTACTGATTACCCATTCAACCATATTGTTACCCCCGTCATACATTTTAATGATTCAAATTCTCATCCTGAAAATACAGAAGCCCGAATTCGATATCCGATTCCTCACTGGTTCCGCATTTCACGCAGACAACGTCTTCCTGCTGCGGACTCCTTCCAATCTCAATCCATTTCCAGCTTCCGTTTTCAGTTTCAGCCAGTGAAAGCCGCAGGAAGCGGAAGTCCTGCATAGATTCCATCATCTTCACCGCAACCCCTTCTTTTCCCAAACGGTTCAGATAGTCCGTAATCTCTTTTCTGTCAACTTCTTCCGGAGCTTCACCGTCAATGATACAATTCTCTGCACTTACGACCTGAAGAAGCGACATCATTTCCTGTTCCATTTCAGGTGCCTTTCTGCCTGCCATCCGATCGATGAAATCTGCCAGTTCCGGGCTGTCAATCCACCATGCCTTGCCTACATCAGACGTGCTGTAGAGGATTTTGTCCGTTTCCGGATCAGAATACACTTCTATACTGCCATCCTCCATCAGACTGAAAACGATCTTCTGTATTTCACCTTCTGTTCTGTCTTCCGTTTTTAGTGTCAGCGTACCAATCGATGCACCGTCATATTCTGACGAACCCAGTTTCAAATCGGATCGTTTCAGTCCATGCAGAATATCGATCAGTTGGTCCTTTCCAGTCGTCTCCCCGTCCACGATTTCTGTAATGTCTGCTGCCAGGTAAGAGAGGTTACTTGTCGTTGGCTCCTTCAGAACCGCGATCTGCCGGATCTGCGATACATCGGTGCTCTGCAGCCAGTCATAGAATGCATCGTTTCCGGCACCGATGCAGGCCGCCAGCACTGCCACAGCGGCAAGCAGGATTATGGCAATCAATACGGAAACAGCGGTTTTCTGTCTCTTTGTACGTCTGTCGTTCTTGCTGCATTTATTCTTTGTCATGGTGGTCCCCTTCCTCCATCTTTTTCAGCAGTTCATAAAGTTCATCGATTTCTTCCTGCGGCAAAGCCTGCTTCTGTGTCAACGAATTGACCATCAGACTTACGCTTCCGTGATAGACACGGCTGAGAAAACTCTCCGCTTCCTCTAGGGCTGCGTCTTCCCTCTGAATCAGAGGTCGAAACAGCTTCACTCCTTCCTCTGCATCGTTCTCACCGGCAACGGCCCCTTTCTTCTCCATCCGCCGCAAAAGTGTCAGCGTCGTGCTGCGGCTCCATCCCATCTTCTCTTCAAGCCAGTCTGTGGTTTCACGCCCGGTTCGCGGTGATTTCTCCCACAGGCATTCCATTACATTCCATTCCGCATCCGTCAGATTCATATTCTCGCCTCCCTGTTCTGTCTACATCTGTAACCAAATTATAGCACGCTGTGTTTACATTTGTCAACAGCAAAATCATGAAGAAAGATTCACTCTTTTTTTTCTGACTATTCTTTACCCTTTCTTAATTATGTAAACCACTTTATTCCTCTGAAGTGTTTTTTTCAACATGCCAGAACTGTCTGAATTTCAAGGATAATCATGTTTATCCACATGGTTCGTTAAAATTGTATACAATTCTTTTCATATCATCATGTGGATAAATATAGTTCACACATTCGTTGAAAATTCAATATAGAACAGGCTATCCGCCATTTGTCAACGGTAAGTTATCCACATATTTTTGCGTAAAATCAGAGGGATGTTCCAAGCAGCCAGGCCTGCTGTGTTTCTTCCAGAAATTCCGTATATTTTTCCTTCATTTCTCCCGATAAATCCGACACTCTGCCTTCTCCCAGGACAAGCGGATTGATGTACCGTTTCTTCGCGAATATCTGCCGCCAGGCCTCCTCATGGCCCGGCTTTTCCGCCCGCAGCATCTGATGCAGTCCGCAGTACCATTCCCATCTTTCTGCGAATTCCGCAGAACGTTTCAGTTTTCCGATCACCTGCGGCTCAGTAGTATGCAGATCCATTTCCGTCAGCACGCCACTACGAATCGCATCCCTGAGCAGTTCTGCCAGCATTTCCATGGCATACCGGTCTTCCTCCGACACATACACTCTGGCGCACTGCATCATACCCCGGCAGAAGGAAAATGCCGTCTCACGATCCCGGAACTGCAGCTCCATCTCGCCGGTTTCATTGGGCCGGGCGAGAAGATTTTGATAATAATCCCTTGCCTGTGAACGTGCTGCAAACCTGTAATTCACCAGATTTCCCAGGGTATATTCCAGCCGGTCCGCAGAAAGCTTCGGCGAATCGTTATCTGCCACCGGATACATATGATAATCGCAGACCGTGTCCGTAGTCAGACCGTATGCAGCGAGTACCAGCTGCAGCTCTGCAGAACCGGCAATCAGCGAACTTGTTCCCTCTTCCGTAGACTCCTGCTTCATATGATCTCCATGGAGGAAGTCGATGACATGGGCGAAAACCGGTGTGGCAATATCATGAAGCAAACCTGCCATGGCCTGTGTGCGGTCTTCGGTGAAGTGCCAGACGATCAGTGCCGTCCCCATGCTGTGATCAAACCGGGAATAAGGTCCGCAGCCTTGAAACAACGGAAACGAAGTATATTCACAGCCGCAGTTCATGCCCACATGTTTCATTCGCTGCATGACCTCCGTCTCCGACACCTCACGCAAAAAACCCGGAATCTCACCATGATAGATCTCCCATAAATTCATTTCCAAACATTCTCCTTTGCATTGAGATAAAGAGATTCTATCATGTTTTTCCGGGCTGTACAAGTTTTGTCTTTACTCTAAGTCTGGTGTGCTACTCCACATACTCCATGAGCCGGCCTGCGTTTTCTTTATAGTAGTTGTAAATGTTCAGCAGGCGCTGCTCTGCTGCTTCGTCATAGGTCCCGTCCTGTCCGGTAGCTTCCAGCCAGGTTCTGGCATACTCTGCTGCATCAGTATACAGCAGCGGGCTGATCTCGTAGCAGGAATACTTTTCATCTTCGTAAATCTTATACTCTTCCATCTCTGTGAAATCCAGCAGTTGACCGTACAGGAAGGCCAGACTGTCTTCCCGGATGGCAGATATTTCGTAAGTCACGATATACAGCAGCGGCACGCCGATGAAACCATCGTTCAAGTCACCCCATCCGTCCGAAATGTATGCCTCCAGTGTCAGTGCTTCCTCCATCGGATACCGGCCGATCATCTTGAACCAGGCGTCCACAGAATACAGGTGCTCACCGGCCAGCAGATACTGCCGGTCTGCGTCCACTCTTTCATCGAAGGTCACCTGCTCCGAATTGTCTGTATTTACGATGAGCCGCGGATCGTACGGTGTCACCGGCATCAGTACCCGGTCTCCGTACGGAAGCAGATACTGACGGACCGCCTCCACGTATTCCCCCGCGCTTCTACTTCGATTCTCTGTGCCTAAGCTGTCTGTTTCGAAATAGAACCGCAGCTGCTCCGGGATCCGCTGCAGAACCGCAGGGTCAATCTTCGTTTCCGCCCTCACGCTGCCTGACAGTTCGTCGCTTCCTGACGTACCTGACGTATCTGATCCGGTTGCTGCATCCTCTCCTGTCTGACGGTTTCCGCCGAAGTCCACGCTGCAGTGCCAGTCCTGACCCAGCAGAAAACCGTTATTGGTCAGTACCAGATAGTAGTGATCTCCTTTTTCCAGCGGCGTTTCCAGAAGCTTTACATCATACGCCAGCGACAGATTGATGGTCATGGTCCCGGTCTCTCCTGCCGGAATGGAGGTTCCCAGAAAGATCACATCGCCGTCTTCTTTCGGTTCCACTTCTTTCGAAGTGTTCCACTGCATGACCTTCAGCTGCTCTTCAAAGTCCAGGTCCTTGTCCGACCGGTTCTGAACCGTGATCTGCACGATGCCCTCCCCTTCATAAACAGTAGCCAGCGCCAGATCATCCTCTTCCAGCCCCGGTGCTTCCGGAATCATTTCCGTCTGCAGCAGTGCGTCTTCTATGGAGACCGTCTGTCGTTTCACCAGCTGCCGATACCGGTCGATGGCTCTGGACCGGACGATCATCGCCAGCCAGGATTTCAGACTGCCCCGCGCCAGATCGAATTTCTCCGGATGTTCCCACAGATAGACGAACGCATCCGCCACGCACTCCTCCAGATCCTCTGCCGTGCCGATGTTTCGGAGGACCGGCGCTGCCGCAGACCAGAGCAGGCGGGAATATCGGTCGATGACATATGCTGCTGCACTCTCGTCCCTGTTCTGTATTGCATCTATCAGTTTTTTCTCATTCAAACCGTCCACCTCGTTTCCGTTCTGACTGACCAGTCATCTATAGTACGATGGATTTGCGAAAAACACTCGTAAAAATAAGCAAAAAGTTCTGCCGGGTTTTAAAATGTTCTGCCGGGTTTTCCAAAATAGCGGAAAAGTTTTCTTTTTGAAAACAAAATAGGCATTTGAGAAAACTTTCTTAGATAGACAGC
>JAEDMR010000013.1 GCA_016302925.1 Bacillota bacterium | reverse complement strand
TCGCATATTTCATTGCATCCAGCAAGGCAGAGGGGGCGCAGACCATCATGAATCTGGTGGAGAATGCCTGGGCAGGATTCGGTTCGGCCTTCGGTCCGACCATCATTCTGTCTCTGTTCTGGAGAAGGTTTACCTATAAAGGCGCGGTGGCCGGCGTGGTGACCGGTGCGGTGGTCGATGTGCTCTGGCTGGCATTCCTGTCCGGCACCGGTATCTATGAGATCATACCGGGCTTCCTGTGCGGTCTGGCAGCAGCTGTCGTCGTGACCCTTGCGGATCGGCAGCCGGGAGAAGAAGTCACCGCAATTTTTGACAAGGCCATAGCAGAAGGCTTTGATGAATAAGAAAAAATAACAAGCAACATAAAACAAGCTATATAAATAGAAATAAGGGGGAAAATCACAACATGTTTCAGTTAGCGAAATACATCGAACCGGATTTTACGGAGGAACGCTTCGTCAATGCACCCAACTGTCAGCTGGTGCTGGCGCCCCATGCCAAGGCCGCGCCGAAGGGCTTTCACGCCACCTCGATCTTTCCGGAATATTTTAAGATCAACGGACAGTGGTATTTGGCGAAAGACAGCCGGATGGATGCTGTGCCGGTGTGGGATGAAAAGAGCAAAAAAGTCCACGTGGTAGAGTTCCGAAATATACGGGAAGGAGATCTGGTGGTGGTGGGCCGCACGGAAGATGCCAGTGAAGGCATTTATGTTCACGACAACTGCTGGACGAAGGAAGAGGAAGGAAATGCAAAGAACACCTTTGCATTCCGGCAGAGCCGGAGCCGGGAAACTTCCTTCACGTATGATTATGAAACGCTGATCGAACTGCTGAAGTACGAAAAAGCTCACGGCGGCTATGTGGTCTGGGTTCTGGGTCCTGCCTGCAGTTTTGACGTGGAGGCGCGCCGTGTCATGTCGGAACTGATCGCAAACGGATACTGTCAGGCTCTTCTGGCGGGAAATGCTCTGGCAACCCATGACCTGGAAGGGGCGTATCTGGGAACTGCACTGGGCTGTGACATAAAAAACCAGAAACTTCACGAAATGGGCCACTACAACCATCTGGACACCATCAATGCCATCAACACCTATGGCTCCATTCCGGAGTTCATCCAGCAGGAAGGCATTGACAGCGGCATCATCTACAGCTGCGTGAAGAACAATGTACCGTTCGTATTAAACGGATCAATCCGCGACGACGGACCGCTGCCGGAGGTATATGAGCATACTTATGTGGGACAGGACACGATTCGTTCCCACGTGCGGAAGGCCACCACGGTTATCGGCATGGCTACGGTGCTGCATACCATTGCCACGGGCAACATGACGCCGACCTACCGTGTACTGGAGGACGGCACAATCCGGCCGGTCTATTTCTATATGGTAGACACCTCCGAGTTTGCGGCAAACAAGCTGGGCGACCGGGGCAGCCTGTCGGCCAAGGGCATCGTCACCAATGTGCAGGACTTCATGCGGAATCTGGCAGCGGGACTTGACCTGTAAAACCAGATGAAATCTTTCTGAATGCTTCAAGAAAAATTGAGGGCGGGCGCCCTCTTTTTTGTTGCATTTTCATGGCAGATACTGTAAACTATAAGATGCGAAAAGCAAAAGACGAACCAATCACAAGGAGGCCGGATCGTTGAAATACACCATCACACCATTTCTGCTGCAGCACGCGGCACTTCATCCGATTTCTTTCCATATGCCCGGGCATAAAGGCTCTGCCATCTACCGGGAGTGCGGCTACGGAGACTTTCTCGACAGGCTGATGGACTGCGATATTACGGAAATCCCCGGCGCGGACAACCTGTTTCAGACGGAAGGCCCGCTGCTGGAAATCATGCATCGTTATCAGGCGATGTATCGGACAAAGGCGTCCTATCTGCTGGTAAACGGCAGCTCCGGCGGCCTGATTGCGGCCATTCTGGCATCCGTATCCCGGGGCGGGAAGCTGATTCTGGCGCGAAACTGTCATAAGTCCATTTTTAATGCATTGTCATTAGGCGATATATCGCCGGTGTACGCATATCCCGACACCATCGAAGAATACGGGATCCTGGGGAGCATTTCCGCCGACGAGGTGATCCGGTGCATGGAAGAGCATCCCGATGCAGAGGCGGTGATCCTGCCGTCGCCCAATTATTACGGCATATGCAGTGATGTGAGAGCCATCGCCGAAGAGGTCCACAGACGTGGAAAGGTCCTGATCGTGGATCAGGCCCATGGTGCCCATCTCCCTTTCTTCGCAAAACATATCCGCCCGGCTTTTTCCGGCGGGGACAAGGTGCTTTGGTTTCCGGAGGCGGCGGAGGATCAGGGGGCAGATCTGGTGATCAACAGCATCCATAAGACCCTGGCATCCTTCACTCAGACCGCCCTTCTGAACGTGTGTACGGATCGGGTCGACCGGTATGATCTGGAGGACAGGCTGCAGGCCATCGAGAGCTCCAGCCCATCCTACCCGCTGATGGCTTCTCTGGACATCAATGCGGACTTGCTGGAGCACTGCGGCGAGGAGCGAATCCGAAGCTGGGCAGAGGATCTGGCCTGGTTTTATGAAGAGGCGCCGAAGCAGGTGCCGGGTCTTCGGCTCATGGAGCATCCGATGCTGAATATGGACATGTCTGCATACGGTCTCAATGGGAATGAGCTGGAAGAGCAGCTGATGAAGCGAGGCATCTTCATCGAGCTGGTGACAGGCAACATCCTGATGTGCATGACCGGGATCGGCAATCAGCGATCTGACTACGAAAAACTGACCGCCGCATTGAAAGAGATCGCGGGCGAGCGGATTTTGGGAAGTGAGACGAAGAAGCAGCCGAAGGCCGTAACCAGAAGTCTTGTCATGAAACCGGTGCCGGTGAAAAAAGAACGGATTCCGCTGCAGGAAGCGGCGGGGAGAGTCTGTGGATCCTCGGTAATTCCTTATCCGCCAGGGATTCCAATCGTGTGCCCGGGAGAAGTGTTTGATTCGGAAGTCATCACATATATCGAAGAACGGCGCAGGGCAGAGGAAAAGGTCATCGGGCTGGACGGACTGGGCCGTGTCATCGTAGGTGTTGAGAAATAAAAAGGAAGGGTTTAAAAAGGGTTAAACATGAAGCAGGCAGTAATCAACGGAAAAATCTATGTGGAAAAAGGAACCTATGCGCAGGCATTGATGGTGGAGGACGGGGTGATTACCTGCGTCGGAACAGAGGAAGAAGTACGCCGCAGCGGGGGTGACGACTGCGACATCTACGACTGTCAGGGCAGGACAGTGATTCCCGGTCTGAACGATACCCATCTGCACTTTCTGCAGTTCGGAATGGTACTGAACCGGGCACCCATCGAAGGAAGCCGGTCGGTGGAAGAAGTGGTGCAGCGATGCAGGCAATTTATCGAAGAGTATCCGCAGCGGGTTAAGAATGGACTCCATGCCAACGGCTGGAACCAGGATCTGTTTACGGAAGGCGAAAAGCGGATGCCGAATCGCTATGACCTTGACAGGATCAGCACGGAAATTCCTGTGGTGTTGGAACGTGTCTGCGGTCATGCCATTTCTGTCAACAGCAAAGTGATCGAACTTCTGGGACTGACGGAGGATTCGCCGCAGGTGCCGGGCGGTCAGTTTCTGAAAGGGGAAGACGGAAAACTCAACGGCGTTTTCACAGAAAATGCCTGCAGCTGTGCCCTGAATCTCTTTCCGCCGGCAACGAAGGAGGAACTGCATGAAGCGATGGAAACAGCCATGGACTACGCCGTCAGCCACGGCCTGACCAGTGTACAGAGCAACGATGCAGGAACCTCTTTCGGCGAATACGAGAACTTCTTTTCTATGATGCATGAAATCTATGACGGGGATCAGGCGAAAGTCCGGTACCGGCATCAGTTGTCTTTCCAGGATACGGACACGTACAAGGCGTTTCTGGAGGGCGAATATCTGGACCCCCGCTATGGCGGAGATTCCTGGCTTACTATGGGACCGCTGAAGCTGTTTAAGGACGGCAGCCTGGGCGCCAGAACGGCATATATGAAAAACGGCTATGTGGGTGAACCGGACAATCACGGGGTAGACTGCATCTCGAAAGAGGAAATGATGGAGTTCTGCATGCTGGCCAGGGAGCATGGCATGCAGGTGGCCACCCATGCCATCGGCGATGCGGCATGCGAAGAGACCATAGAATGCTATGAGAAAGCCTTTGTGGATGGAGAAAACAAGCTTCGTCACGCGCTGGTTCACTGCCAGATTACGGACCGGGAGATTCTGGACCGGATCGTGGAAAAGGATATTTACGTCATGGCTCAGCCGATTTTCATCGACTATGACATGACCATCCTGGAAAAGCTGTGTGGAAAAGAACTGGCCTCCACCTCCTATAACTTCGGCACACTGCTTCGGGAGGGGGCGCACCTTTCCTACGGAACAGACTGTCCGGTGGAAGACTGCAACCCGTTTGACAACCTGTATATGGCCGTGACCCGAAAAGACAGAAGTGGAAAACCGGAGGGAGGATTTTTCCCTGCAGAATGCGTTGACGTGGAAACTGCCGTCGATGCATATACACTGGAAAGCGCTCGGAATGAATTTCAGGAAGACCGGAAGGGTCGGCTGAAACCGGGATACTACGCCGATCTGGTGGTGCTGGACCGGGATATTTTTACGGTGGATCCAATGGAAATCCGAGAAATTCTGCCGGTCATGACCATGGTGGGCGGAAAGGTCGTTTATAAGCGCTGAAGAGTATGCGAAAATGCATAGAAAAAAGCGGTTTTGAGATGAAAAAAGAATGAATGAAAAGAGAGAACGTTGGAATTTCAACGTTCTCTTTTTATATCCAGGCGATGGCACGTGGTTTGCATCAGGAATGAGTAAGCGAAAACATAATCTATCAACTGGAGGGTATAGAGATGATAAAAAAGTAGCAGTAGTCGGAGCCGGAATCATGGGAAATCAGATCGCCATGCAGATTGCGATTCATGGATATGACGTGGTCTGCTATGATATCAGTGCAGACATGGTGGAGAAGGCCGCAGCTTTTTCAAAGGACTGGTTTGAAAAGAGAGTCGCAAAAGGAAAAATGGAAGCAGATGCCGCAGAAGAAATTCAGGAACGGCTGGTATTTTCCACAGATATTCAGCTTGCCACCAAGGATACAGATCTGGTGCTGGAAGCTGTATCAGACAAGGTCGACGTAAAGAAAGCGGTGCTGAAGCAGCTGGACGGCCTGACGCCGGATCGCTGCATTTTCGCCAGCAACAGCTCCTATATCGTCAGCTCACGGTTTGCAGATGCGGTGAAGGATCCGAGCAAGGTAATCAATGTGCACTTCTTCAATCCGGCGCTGGTGATGAAGATTGTGGAAGTGGTAAAAGGACCGCATGTATCGCAGGAGACCTTTGACACCGCTTTTGCATTCGTGGAATCCATCGGAAAGACGCCGGTGAAGATTGAAAAGGAAATCTATGGTTTCGTTGTGAACCGCATTTTCAGCTCCCTGACCAGAGAAGCCTGCTACCTGGTGGATATGGGAATCGCTTCCCCGGAGGATATCGATAAAGCGGTGAAGGGTGCACTGGGACATTCCATGGGACCTCTGGAAACACAGGATATGACCGGAATCGACCTGGAATACAATGTGTATATGGAAAAATTCAAGGCATCCGGAAAGAAGGAAGATCTCCCGGCAGCCTGCCTGGCAGTGCACTACGGCAAGGGAGAATACGGCCGCAAATCCGGCAAGGGATTTTATGATTACAGCGAAAAGTAAACGCAGGCTGAAACAGCGGGGATGAAAGAGCGGGCGTCTGACAGCAACAGAAAACAAAGAACTTTTACCAGCCGGACCGGTTCCGGCTGGCACTTTTGGGTGGAAAGACTGGAGAAATGCATTTTGGCATGAAACATGAAGAAAAAAGAAGGAGAAAAATGCAATACTGCATTTCTGCAAGGAAATAAGAAGTAAATAAATCGGAATTATCGACAAAACTACTGCTAAAAATAAATTTTTTTAATGATTTTTGAAAGGGCTTGTTGTATAATATATAACGTATGATTTTGTATAAAATTTAGAAAGGAAGGTCTCAGCAAATGAGTCAAAAGCATTTACAGAGCATTCATGTAAGTCATTACAAGCACACTGCTGGTTGTGCGACCGAAGTAATGCCTATACCTGATGTCGTAAAAATTTCCATGTCTCAGCATATTGGAGCACCTTGCAAACCTTTAGTTCAAAAAGGAGATTATGTCAAAGTAGGACAGCTTCTTGGCGATACCGATGCGTTCGTCAGTGCACCGATCCACTCCAGCGTTTCCGGCACTGTGACCGGGATTGAAGAGCAGCGTTCCGCATCCGGTGGAAATGACACGCTGGTCGTGATTGAGACGGATAAGAAACAGGAAATCTATGAAGGAATTGAAGTACCGACTGCAAATGATCTGCCGGAATTCGTCAAGGCGATCCGGGCAAGCGGACTGGTTGGTCTGGGCGGCGCTTCCTTCCCGACACACATCAAATTTAACCCGAAGAATATCGATGATGTACATACGCTGATTGTCAATGCAGCGGAATGTGAACCGTTTATCACGTCTGACCATCGTCTGATGCTGGAAGATGCCGAGGATCTGATTGCAGGCTGCCAGCTGGTTATGAAGTACATCGGCCTGGATGAAGGCTTCATCGGTATCGAAGAAAACAAGATAGATGCCATCGAGCATCTGGATAAACTGCTGGCGGAAAAAGGAATCACCAACATTAAGACCTTCAAGCTGCAGGCCAGATATCCGAAGGGCGCAGAAAGAGTTCTGGTATATGAAATCACCGGAAAGACCATGAACGCCGGTGTTCTGCCTGCCGACCTGGGCATCATCCTGTCCAATGTAACCACTATCGCATTTGTCGGGCAGTATTTCAGAACCGGAATGCCTCTGGTTCAGAAGAGAATGACCGTTGACGGCGATGCGGTTGCAACGCCGAAAAACGTGATTGCACCGATCGGCACCATGATAAATGATGTGATCGGATTCTGCGGCGGCTACAAGCAGGAACCGAGAAAGATCCTGATGGGCGGACCGATGATGGGCAGAGCCATCTTCTCCGACGAAATGCCGATCGTAAAGAACAACAACGCCATTCTGGCATTCTCCAAAGCACAGTCCATGGTCAAGGAAGAAACCGCATGCATCAACTGCGGCAGATGCCACAACGCATGTCCGTTCAAACTGCTGCCGACCGCACTGGCTGCTGCCTATGAAAGAAGAGATGCACAGGCGCTGAGCGATCTGAAGGTGATGCAGTGTATGGAATGCGGCAGCTGCTCCTACATCTGCCCTGCAAGAAGACCTCTGGGCTTCATGAACAAGCTTGGAAAGGCGGTAGTAAAGGAGGCTGGAATTAAGTAATGGAAAAGAAGACTTACAGCAACTTGGTTGTATCGTCCGCACCGCATATTGTGACCAATCTGGACACTTCCAGAACCATGGCCATGGTTATCCTGGCTCTGGTTCCGTCTCTGCTGGTCAGCATTTGGGTGTTCGGATTCAGAGCACTCATTCTTACAGTTGTCTGCATCGCAGCCAGCATGTTCTTTGAATGGGTATATAACAAACTGATGAAAAAGACACAGACAGTCGGAGATCTCTCTGCTGCTCTGACCGGTATGCTGATTGCATTCAACGTACCATCCGGCCTGCCATTCTGGATTGCCATCGTAGGCTGCTTCGTGGCCATCATCGTGGTAAAGCAACTGTTTGGCGGCATCGGCAAGAACATCGTAAATCCGGCAATCACTGCCAGAATCGTTCTGTTCATTTCCTTCGCAACGGAAATGACCACCTGGCCTGTACCAAACCCGCTGCACGCGGATGCAGCCACCGGAGCAACTCCGCTGGGCATTCTGGCAGAAGGCGGCGGCGAGCTGCCAAGCAACATGATGATGTTCCTGGGTGTGATCGGCGGATCCATGGGTGAAGTCAGTGCCATCGCACTGCTCATCGGCGGTCTGTTCCTGATCTGGAAGAAGATTATCAGCCCGATTATCCCGGCATGCTTTATCGGTACCGTATTTGTATTTGCATTTATCTATTATGCAGCAACCGGAGATGGAAGCGCTCTGAATATGGCGATCTTCCACGTACTGGCCGGCGGCGTAATGCTGGGTGCTTTCTTTATGGCAACCGACTACGTTACCACTCCGCTCCTGCCGCTGGGAAAAGTAATCTTCGGCGTAGGCTGCGGTCTGCTGACCATGATCATCCGTCTGTGGGGTCAGTACCCGGAAGGCGTATCCTTCTCCATTCTGATTATGAACTGCCTGACTCCGCTGATTGAAGACTTCTGTCAGAAGAGAATGTATGGAGGTGCAAAAAATGAAAAGTAATACATATAAAGAATATATTGCACCTGTTGTCGTACTGGTAGCCATCTGCCTGGTCGTGACCTTTGCCCTGGCATTTGTAAATTCCGTTACTGCACCGATTATTGAAGAAAACGCCATTGCAACCGCAAACGCTGCAAGAGCGGAACTGCTGCCTGCAGCGGACACCTTCACCGCATATGAAGGGGAAATGGTTGAAATGGATCCGGGCAAGGTATTCGTTGAGGAAGTCTATACTGCTGACAATGGCAGCGGCGTGGTCGTAACCGTAAAGACCAAATCCTTCGGCGGTCTGCTTACAGAAATGGTTGGTATTGATGCCAATGGAGCCGTTACAGGTGTGAAGGTAACTGCACACGGAGATACGCCGGGTCTGGGAACCAAGGCGCATGACCCTGCTTACCTGGAACAGTATAAGGGCATGACGGAATATGCCGATACCACTGCCAAGGGTGACCCGAATGTGACCCATGTCAGCGGCGCCAGCATTTCCTCCAATGCTGTTCACTATGGTGTCTGTGCAGCACTGGAACAATTCAAAGCTATGGGAGGTGCTAACTAATGGAAAAGAAAGCAAGTAAATTAGCCATCCTGACGAAGGGCATCATCAAGGAGAACCCGAACCTGGTGCTGCTTCTGGGTACCTGCCCGACGCTGGCAACCACCAGCTCTGCATTAAACGGTGCAGGTATGGGCGTTTCCGCCATGGCAGTATTAATCTGCTCCAATATCGTAATTTCCCTGCTGGCGAAGATTATTCCGGATAAAGTAAGAATTCCGTGCTATATTGTCGTCATTGCAGGTTTCGTAACTGTGGTTCAGTTCGTACTGCAGGCCTTCGTTCCTACCCTGTACGATTCACTGGGCCTGTTTATCCCGCTGATCGTAGTAAACTGTATCATCCTGGGAAGAGCGGAAATGTTCGCTTCCAAGAATGGTGTGGTTGACTCTGCACTGGATGGCATCGGTATGGGTATCGGTTTTACCCTGTCCCTGACCGTAATGGGTGCTGTCAGAGAACTGATCGGAGCAGGAACCATCTTCGGATTTGCACTTCCTTGGATGAGCGAACACCCGATGATGATCATCGCGCTGGCTCCTGGCGGATTCTTCATCTATGCATGTGCCATCGCAGCCATCAACTTCTTCACCAAGGGTAAAGGCGTGAAGGGAAGCTTCGGCTGTCAGGGCTGCGCAATGGCGTCCATCTGTCAGCAGGAAAAATGTCTTGCAGAACTGGAGAAAGGAGTTGAAGCATAATGAGTTACTTTTCTATCATACTTGGAATGATTCTGGTAAACAACTATGTGCTGGCTCAGTTCCTGGGCATCTGCCCGTTCCTTGGTGTATCCAAGAAACTGGATTCTTCCGTAGGCATGGGCGTTGCGGTAATTTTCGTAATGGTACTGGCAACCGCCGTAACCTGGCCGGTTCAGCTGCTGCTTGACAGCTTCGGCATCGGATATCTGCAGACGATAGTATTCATCCTGGTAATCGCCTCCCTGGTACAGTTCGTGGAAATGGCGCTGAAGAAGTTCATCCCGTCCCTGCATAAGGCACTGGGCGTATTCCTTCCGCTGATCACCACCAACTGTGCAGTACTGGGTGTATGTATCACCAACATCGATGAAGGCTACAACTACATTCAGGCTCTGGTGAATTCCTTTGGCGCCGGTGTCGGCTTCCTGCTGGCTATGGTGATTTTCTCCGGCATGAGAAAGAAAATTGATGACAATCCTGCCGTTCCGAAGGCTTTCCAGGGCTCTCCGATCGTATTGGTTACTGCTGCTCTGCTGTCCCTGGCATTCATGGGATTCGGCGGTTTAGTATAAGTAGAAGGAGGCGATGAGAAATGATGGACATTTTAATACCAGTTGTACTGGTTGCAGCAGTAGGTCTTGTATTTGCTGTAATTCTGACAATTGCTTCCAAAATCTTCTACGTTCCTGTAGATGAAACTGTAACAAATCTGAGAGCGGAACTTCCGGGCGCAAACTGTGGTGCCTGCGGATTCGCCGGCTGTGACGACTATGCAGGCGCTCTTGCAGCGGACCCTTCCATCGGTACTGCAAAATGTCCGGTTGGCGGTGCAGACTGTGCTGCCAAGCTGGCTGCAATTCTGGGCGTGGAGGCCGGTTCTGCAGAACCTCAGGTTGCTGTGGTAATGTGTAACGGAAATGCGGAAGCTGCCAAGACACTGATGGAATATCAGGGACTGTCAACCTGTGCAGCTGCCAAGCAGCTTTTCGGCGGTCTCTCTGCCTGCCGTTACGGCTGTATGGGACTGGGTGACTGTGCAGCTGCCTGCCCGTATGGTGCAATTCAGGTTTGTAATGGCGTAGCGGTTGTAAATCGTGAACTCTGCGTAGGCTGCGGCATCTGCGCAAACCAGTGCCCGAACCACGTGATTCGCATTGCACCTGCCAAGAATAAAGTTGTGGTACAGTGCAACTCCAAGGACAAGGGTGCGGTTACCAGAAAGAACTGTGCAAACGGCTGCATCGGCTGCAAGAAGTGCGAAAAGGCCTGCAAGTTTGAGGCTGTAACGGTGACCGATAATCTGGCAATGATTGATCCGGAAAAGTGCAAGAACTGCGGACTCTGTGCGAAGGAATGCCCTACCGGCGCAATCCTGAACATGAGAGCAAAGAGAAAGCCGGCGGCTCCTACCGCGCCTGCAGCTCCGAAAGCTCCTGCACCAGCAGCAGAAGCGGAAGCACCGAAGGCAGAATAAGAGACAACCTTTCTAAACTGAGATAAATAAAACCCCCTGGGCCCGCTGCGGAATGCAGCTGCTGAAGGGGGTTTTTATACTTTGATGTGAAATTCAGAGGAGACGGTGGAGGTAATTTCTTCCTTCATCTGTGATCATGGTGCCGCCGCGGCCCTTTCCGATTTCCAGAAGACCCCGCTGCTCCAGATCAGATAAAATACTCCGAAGCCTGCTGTCGCTGACGCTGATTGCATTTTCCTGCAGAAAGTGCAGCATGGCAGTCCGTCCGATCCCATGGGAAAGAGAAGTGTTGGCTTCAATCAGCTTCAGCAGAACTTTTTCCAGATGGTCAGAGGCTGCAGCTTTTGCAGACCGGCCGGAAGGCATCGCATAGGAATTCTGATAGATGTAATCCGGCAGGCAGCTGAGGGCATCATAATAGGCCGTGATATTTTCGATTTCTCTGATATTCCCGGGCCAGTCATAGGACAGTAATATCCGGCGTTCCTCGCCGGACAGGGAACGATAGGATGCACCCATGAAATGCTCCAACAGAAGAGGAATATCTTCTCTTCTGTTGCGAAGGGGAGGAAGATAAAAGGCAAGTACATTGAGACGGAAGAACAGGTCCTGACGGAACTCTCCCTTCCTGACTGCCTCTGCAAGATCCTTATTGGTTGCTGTAATCAGCCGGACATCAACATCCATCAGCCGGTCACCGCCCAGCCGCATGATCTGTTTCTCCTGAATGACACGCAGCAGCTGGCTCTGCAGCTTCGGAGAAATATCACCAATTTCATCGAGGAAAATCGTACCATGATTGGCCTGCTCGAAAAGACCAACCTTTCCTTTTTCACGGGCACCGGTGAAGGCGCCGGGCTCGTAGCCGAATAGTTCGCTTTCCAGCAGATTTTCCGGAAGGGCGGCACAGTTGATCGCCACAAACGGTTCCTTGTTCCGGAAAGATCCGTTGTGAATGGATTGCGCCATCAGTTCCTTTCCGGTTCCGCTCTCACCGCTGAGGAGAACGGTAAAGTCTGTAGGAGCGATTTTTGAAATCTTTGAAATGAGGTCATCCATGACCTGAGACTGATGGATAATATCCCGGAACTGATGACGCGCCACATAACCCTTCTGCACATTCTGGCGGCTGTAGAGCTCCAGTTCATTTTCGTCCTGAAACAGAATGAAGTAGCCGATGGTTTCATCCATGATAGAAAAGCTGTACTTGTCACAGTGATAATTGACGCCGTTGACGCTGACAATAGCCGACGTTGTTTCACTTTCTTCCAGCAACTCTTTCGGAACAAAATCGAGAAGATTGATGTGACGGATTTCTGCGGCATGGAGTAAAGAGAAAGCTTTTTTGTTGGCGTAAACGGGACGGCAGCGGCTGTCCACCAGCAGCATGGCATACGGGCCGGAATTGGCGATGTGATCCAGCATTTCCCCTTTCAGATAGCTGAAAATATAGTTGTCATGATAGGAGGTGTCCGGTTCGACCAGCGTCTTGATATGTCGAAACAGGTTTCGGTTGATCACGTTGACATCCAGATCCAGAAAACGCATCAGTGTGTAGACTGTGCTGAAACTGATCTGTCGAATGCCTACATCGATCACATTTTTAATATGCTTCGGGACATACTGCGGTGCCCCTGTGGTGATTGCAACGGAGAAGTCGTCATACGCATGGGTATTCCGCAGCGGAAAGTCAAGGGGTGTCATATTGATGTGGCCCACATTCAGATAGGAAAGTGTGGCAACCAGCTCCTTCGAGGAATTGGTTCCGTCGTTGACGACGAGCACATTGGTATTTTCCGGAATGGCGAGGATCTGTTCCAGACTTCCCTTCGGAAAACTGCGCTCCAGTGCATAGATTGCTGTATAATCACTGACATGATGCCGGAGATATTCGAATGGCACTTCGTGTTCCATTAAATACGCATCCTCGTGAAGGACTGTATCCTCCTGAAAAAGCTCCGTAAAATACAGCGTGAACTCTACATAATCCTCGAAAATATTTTCCAGTGATTTTTTCAGATAATCCATGGCGTCCGCATTTTCAGTGTTTTTGAAAACGATACCGACATGCTTCATGACGTGACCTCCTGCAGATATTTTATGCACACAGACAGTATACCACAGTACCATGTAAAAACAAGATAAAACAAGATAAATTCCTGAAAAGCGACCTGTTGCAACCAAAAAAACATCGAAATACAGGGAAAAACATCAAATAAAAATGGACGGCAGGTGACAGCAGTGCTATAATATCGAATATAAATTCCTAAAAATTAAAATTTATGAGGTGGATCGTGAATAAGGATAGAAGGTTGAAAAAGTATATCGTGGCTTTGCTGCTGAGTCTGATGATTCTCCTTATGCCGGGAGGTGCCATGGCAGAAAGCCGGCAGGAGGATCCGACGCCCAACACCACGGCAGCCATCCTGTATGAAGCGACCACCGGCACTGTGCTGTATGAAAAAAATGCGGATGAGCAGATGCTGCCTGCCAGCATGACGAAGATTATGACGGCCATACTGGTGCTGGAGCAGAACCCGCAGCTGGAGGGAGAATTCACTGTGTCGGAGGATGCGGTCAGTTCGTATTACTGCAGCTACATGATTCCGCAGATGCATCTGCTGGGCGGGGAGGTTATATCCTATGAAGACTGCATGCGTTTCATGCTGGTACGGTCTGCCAACGACGCAGCCAATGCTCTTGCCTTCGAAATCGGCGGCTCCATGAAAGGCTTCACCGATATGATGAATGCCAAAGCGGAGGAACTGGGCTGTGAGAACACCCATTTTTCCGACCCTTCGGGCCTGTCCGCCTACAAGCATTATACTTCCGCCAGGGACATGATAAAGATGGCAGAATATGCCATGCAGTTCGAGAAATTCCGTGAACTGGTGCTGCAGGACGGCGGCACAATTCCACCTTCCAACAAGCGGCAAAAAGGATTTGACTACGGCTCCGTAAACGGCATGGTATTTCCCGATGCCGGGTTCGAACAACCATATGTCCAATATATGAAAGGCATCAAGGACGGATGGATTCCCCAATCCGGATACTGCTATACCGGCTGCATGGAAAAGGATGGTCTGATCTGGTATTCGGCAGTCTTCGGCGGAGAGGACATTCCGGATGGAAACGGGGGATACCTGCAGGGTGCATATGTCGATACGGTAGCCTTATACGATATGACGGAAGGGCTTACGGCAGAGGATCTGAAAACGCCGAAAACTGCAATCTGGATCACATTGGTTGTTATTGCGGCAGCTGTGTTGGCAGCAGGCGTGTTTATACAGCATAGAAAAAAGAAACAATAGGTTAAAATGGGATGAAACATCCCGAAAAAATGCCTATTGATATTCACACAATCTTCAAAAATCCTCTTTTTTTCAATAGAAAACAATATTTTTCATGTTGGCTTGTTTCTTGCAATAAATATTACCGTAAGGAGAAATTTGTGCAAAAGACGATTCGCCTTCCTGCATGAAAATAAAAGGAAAAGAAGAGAAGAAAAATGGAGAGAGATACGAAAAAGCTGGAACTGTATCTGGACAAGATGTTCGAAGAGAAAAAATATCCCGGTGTTGCCATCTGCATTCGCGGACCGGAGGGGATTCTCTTTGAAAAGGGATACGGATACAGAAATATGGAGGAGAAGAAGGAAGTCAACGGTGACACTATGTTCGGGATCGCATCCATGAGCAAGTCCATGACTGCCCTTGCCTGCTGCATTCTGGATGTGGAAGGGAAGATGAGTCTGGAGGATCCTGTGGTGAAGTATTTCCCAGACTTTCATGTTCCGGGTGCTGCAGATGAATGTGTAACGGTCAGGACGCTGGCCATGCACCGGGCAGGCATCCCGCCGATGGAACCGCTGGAATGGTCCATTGCCATGAACAGTAAGGAGAGAGACACCCACTGGTACCGGGAAATGATCCGCACTTCTCCCAATAAGATGGATAAAATTGAAGACATCGTGGATTACATCACAGCTGGAAATTATAAACCGCTGGGTGCGCCTGGAGAATATATGAGCTACTCCAACGAAGGCTATGCACTTCTGTCCTATATAGTAGACCAGGCAGCCGGCATCACGCTGGAAGAGTTCCTCATGGAACGGATCTTCAAGCCGCTGGGCATGACCAGAACGATTTTGGATCTGGACTGCAGTGAAGCCAGAGCACTGGCCGGAGATGACAATATCACCAGCCTGTTTGAGATTGATGAAGAAACCGGAAAGCTGGTCTGGGATGATAACTGGTCAGTGCTTCCGCCATTCCGCGGATGCGCCTGTGTGAAATCCACTTCAAAGGATATTACGAAGTATTATCAGATGCTGAGCAACGGCGGCAGATGGGAAGGAAAACAGATTATTCCGGAAGCAGCCGTAGAACTGATGGTTGGAAAAGCATTTCCGCTGCGAAAAAAACCGTTTTATACCATGGGACTCTGGAAGCGTTCATTCGCCGGTCGCATGATCTGCGAACATTCCGGCGGTCTGCACGGCGTTTCCACCCAGGGCGGATTCATGGACGGCGGATATTCCGTTGCGTGTCTCTGCAATCAGGGAGATCTTGGAATGGAAGATTTCCAGTGGGTATGCTATAATTACATTGCAGGGCTTCCGCTGGAGACGACCCAGAACTGGGCAGAACCGTGCGGAAAGACCTTCAGCCTGCAGGATGGGCTTTGCGGAGACTTCCTTTCGAAAGAAGGCATTCCGGTGCATACGGTGGTTTCTGTAGAGGACGGCCAGCTGGTAGCCCGGTACGGTGACAGCAAGGTGATCCTGAAATATTGTGAAGAAGCGGCATTCGCCGCATATCTGGCAGACAAGCCGGAGCGCCGCATCAGTACCTTCCGGTTCTATATCCGGGACGGAAAGGCCTGGGGTGTGAAGTGCGGAAGCCGGATTTATCAGAAAGTGGAATAGAGGAAAGCAGAAAATGAGCTTGAAAAGAAAGACTCGTGCAGCAGGGATGCTGCTTCTGGTGATGCTCCTTGCAGCCCTGATACCATCGGGCGCCTGGGCAGCAGAAGTACAGGAGGATGTGACGCCGAACGCGCAAGCCGCGATCCTGTATGAGGCGACCACCGGAACGGTGCTGTATGAAAAGAATGCAGATACTCAGCTGCCGCCGGCCAGCATGACCAAGGTCATGACGGCCATTCTGGTTCTGGAACAGAATCCGGAGCTGGAAGGAGAGCTGACTGTGGATGAAAGAGCAGTAAGCCACTACTACTGCAGTTCCATGGAGCCGATGCGGCATTTGTATGCGGGAGAAGTGATCTCCTATGAAGACTGTCTGAATTATCTGCTGATTCCTTCGGGAAATGAAGCCGGAACCGCTTTCGCCTTTGAACTGGCGGGAGACATGTCGGCCTTTGCGGATCAGATGACTGCCAAGGCGAAGGAACTGGGTTGTGAGAATACAGAATTCCGTGATCCGACAGGAATTTCTCCTTATAACGTAACGACAGCGCGTGATATGGCAAAGATTGCGGAATATGCCTTGTCGTTCGAGAAGTTCCGTGAGATTGTATGTAAAACAGAAGGCACAGTTCCACCGTCCAACAAGCGGGAGAAGGGTTTCGACTATGAAAATACCAATGCACTTCTGGCGCCGAATGATCTTTACGAAAATCCATACGTTGGATATATAAAAGGTGTGAAGACCGGATGGACGCCGTCAGCCGGATACTGCTTTACCGGCTGTATGGAAAAAGATGGTCTGACCTGGATCTCCGTGGTCATGGGGATTAAAGATGACGCATATGCTGCGGATGGCACCGCTATCCGTGGAGATCTTCCTGAAACAGTCAGTCTTCTGGGACTGACAGAAGGTGTCACAGCGGAGGATCTTGAGAAACCGGTTAACGGCCTGCTGCTTGCAGGTGTTATCATAGCTGGAATCGTTATCGCAGTGATTACAGCAGTCCTTTACAGGAAGAAACATAGAAGGGAGATGTAATTATCAGAGACTATATTATTAAGAGAATATTACAGGGTATGCTGCTTGTTATCGCAGTATCATTCCTTGTGTTCTGCCTGATGTACATGCTGCCGGGTGATCCGGTTGACATGGTAGTAGACCGGAAGGTATCGGCAGAAAGAAAAGCGGAGATCGCTCATGAACTGGGCTATGATCAGCCGTTTATGACACAGTATTTTAACTGGGCGAAAAACACCCTGCATGGAGATTTTGGAACTTCCATTCGTTACAGGAGTGCCGTGTGGGATTTAATGAAGGCAAGAATTCCGTACAGCCTGAAACTCTGCGGGATATCTTTGATTCTGGAACTGGTGATCGCATTGCCTCTTGGCTTGCTTTGCGCAATAAAAAAAGATGGATTCTTTGATCGATTTACAGTGAACTTTTCACTGTTTCTGACGGCCATCCCGTCCTTCTGGCTGGGTGCTCTGATGATCCTTATCCTGGCAGTACAGCTGAAACTGGTACCGATCAGCGGATATGAGCACTGGCAGAACTATATCATGCCGGTACTTACCATGGTGCTCGGGGGCGTAGGAGGAACGCTCCGTATCACTAAGACGGAGGTTCTGGATGTTATCAATGAAAAATATGTTACCACGGCTTATGCGAAAGGTCTGCCGAAGAGAACCGTTATGATCAAGCATGTACTGCGGAACTCTCTGATTCTGGTAACTACTTTGGTATTCATGTCCATTCCTTGGCTGATTTCCGGTGCGGTAATCACCGAGAGAATCTTCGGATTCCCGGGCATGGGAAATCTGCTGCTGAATTCCATTATCGTACAGGATATTACCGTGGTGCAGGCAGTTCTGCTTCTGATTGCGATCCTGACAGTGATCTGCAACCTGATCAGTGATGTTCTGATGGGAATTCTGGATCCGAGAATCCGTCTGTCTCTGGCTGGAGGTGACAACTAAAGTGAAGAAAAAGAATAAATGGAAAGAACGGCTCCATGAGTGTACGCATAATGCCAATTTCATGATTGGTTTCGTCATCATCGTCAGTGTAATCTTAGTCGCTATTTTTGCAGACCAGATTGCGCCGTATGACTATATGACACAGAAAACAGGAGGTCGTCTGGAGGCTCCAAGTTCTGCACATCTGTTCGGAACAGATGATCTGGGAAGAGATATGTTCTCCAGAATCGTTTACGGTTCCCGAATCGCCCTTTGGGTTGCCTTCCTGGGAGGTTCCCTGCAGCTGGCCATCGGTGTTGTCATCGGACTTGCCTGCGGCTTCTTCGGTAAGTGGGTTGACCGTATCCTGACCTTCATGACAGACCTGACATGGTGTATCCCGGGTACTATTCTGGCACTGGCGGTAGTCACGATTCTTGGGAAAAGTCTGACCAATACCATCATTGCCATTTCTCTGGTTGCCTGGGCCAGCTATGCCCGTATCGTCCGTGCCAAGACCATGTCTCTGCGGAACATGGCCTTCGTGGAAACCGGAAAAGCCTTCGGTGAGAGCAATGTTGCCCTGATGATGCGGTATATCCTGCCGAATGTTATCCCATCCCTGCTGGTTATGGTATCTCTGAACCTGCCGGGAACCATCATGTCCACCACGACACTGTCCTTCCTGGGACTGGGTTCCCAGCCTCCTTCACCGGACTGGGGGCTTGCAATTTCTCTGGGACTGAGCTATATTCAGAGAGCACCTTGGCTGACCATCTGGCCGGGTATTGCTCTGGTTTATGTTACTTTCGGCTTCAACCTGCTGGGCGAAGGTCTCCGTGACCTGATCGATCCGCATATGAAGACGCAGTAGAGGGGGGCAGAAGTATGAGTGAAGAATTACTAAGACTGGAACATCTGTCCATCGATTATAAAGTAAAGGACGGATATCTTTCCGCAGTAAATGATGTAAACTGCGTGCTGAATAAAGGTGAAGTATTTGCCATCGTCGGGGAATCCGGCTGCGGCAAATCCACCGTCGCCCACAGCATTATGAATCTGCTGCCGGGTGGAAACGAAGAAATTACCGGAAAGATTATCTTTAAAGGGAATGATCTCCGGGAATGTACCCGTCCGGAGATGGAAAAGATCCGCGGTAAGGAAATCGGTATGATTTTCCAGAATCCTCTTGACTCTCTGAACCCGGTATACACGGTAGGAGATCAGACGGCAGAGGCGATCCTGCTGGACAATGTATCGAAGGAAGAAGCCTGGAACCGGGTATTGAAGTTATTTAAGGATGTGAAGATGCCGGACGCGGAAGAGCGGATGAAAAGTTTTCCGCATGAACTGTCCGGCGGTATGCGGCAGCGTATCATGATTGCCATGATGCTTTCCAGAAATCCGGAACTGCTCATCGCCGATGAGCCGACCACCGCGCTGGATGTGACCATCGAAGCACAGATTCTGGAGATTATGAAGGAACTGAAAAGGCAGTTCAACACGGCCATCATGCTGATCACCCATAACTTTGGTCTGGTTGCGGAAATCGCAGACAGGATTGGTGTTATGTATGCCGGCGAAATGATA
>JAEDMR010000162.1 GCA_016302925.1 Bacillota bacterium | reverse complement strand
GTCAGCGGCTGCGGCAATGTGACGCTGACTTCCGGTACGCAGATGGCAAAAGTTACGGTAACGGCTCCAAGCGGAGAAAAACGGGTTTATTCCATCACGTTCGTATCCCAGTCGGAGGATCCGACCGGCAGTAAAACCGCCGGTGTACAGGCGACGACCATCAAACTGTCCTCTTCCCTGACCGAACGAGGAGAAATCGCACTGAGCTGGGTGAAATCTGCCGGCTATAAAGTGGATTCCTATCAGGTGTTCCGCTCCCTGAAGCGGTACAGCGGCTTCGGTACGAAGCCGGTCTATACCACGGCTTCCGGTACAGATACAAGCTGGACCGACAGCAGTCTGGAAGCTGGAAACACTTACTACTATAAGGTGCGAGGGGTTCGAAAAATCGACGGAAAGAATGTTTATACCCAGTGGTCTACCAAGTCGTGGAGAACGGTGAAGGAAGTGCCGCTTCCGGAAGAGCCGGATGTTCCTGCTGTACCGGATGACCCGGATGCATGGGACGACCCGGATGAACAGGGCAGCGGAAATGGCAGCGGAAATGGCAGCGAAAATGAAGCGATTCGCATCGGTGTTCAGAATACGGAAATTGAAGCAAGTTCTTCTCTGACTTCTGCGGGAAAGATCCGTCTGGACTGGAATAAATCGCCGGGCTATGATGTAGATTATTATGAAGTGTTCCGTTCGACTGCCAGATACAGCGGATTTGGAACGAAACCATATTATACGACAGCCTCCGGTGCGAAGACCTGGTATGTCAACACTAAGGGTCTGGAAACCGGCAAAACATATTACTACAAGATCCGCGGCGTACGGGTAATCGACGGGACTAAGGTTTATACCCAATGGTCCACGAAAACCTGGAGGACCATAAAGGAGTAATCGGATGATGAGAAGGGCAGGTCGAAACATTTCTGCTGTGATTTATTTTGTTTGTCTGATGACGCTGATGTTATTTGCGGATGCGGCATACGCAGCAGGAGAAGTCAGCGCGAAACTGGAAGGAGGGGGAGAAGTCCCTGCAGAAGAGACATTTTCTGTCGTACTGACCTATGAAGGGGAGAATCTTCGCGAGATTATTTCAGAGATTACTTATGATGCGGATCTGCTGGAATTCCGTTCTTGCAGCGGCGGTGAGGCTTTCGAAAAGGAAGCGGGAATTCTTCAGCTCCAGATGACAGCAGACGAAGAGGATGAAAGCACGACAGTCTTCACGGCGAAACTCCGTTTCCGCGGGATAACGCCAGGGGAGGGATTCGTGACCGCAGCCGCCAGCCGGATCACGGCCGAGGACGGAAGGGAACTGACTGCCCAGACCCGGTCGGTGAAGATTATCGTGACAGAGGAAGCCGCAGCACAAGAAGAAAATGAAAAAACTGCGGACAACAATGCAGCAGAGAGCGTGACAGAGCCTGGGGAAAACGCAAATCCGATGCAGGAATTCCTTCTCGGGCTCAGCGTGACGGAGTTTGAAGTGTTCTGCCTCTGTCTCACTGTCATTCTGCTGCTTCTGATTCTTCTGGCTGCAGAACGGGGAAAGAGATCATAAAATTGCATATATTCAGAAAGGTTAAATGTATGGATTTTTTTACGGAACTTACCATGGCATCGGTAGCTGTCAGATTACTGGCTGCCGCACTGGCAGGCAGTCTGGTGGGCGTGGAACGCGCCCATAAGCGATATGCGGCGGGGATCCGAACCTTTGCACTGGTTTGCCTGGGCTCGGCACTGGCAACCGTGACCGGCCAGTACCTGGGTGCCCTCAGCATGGCAGATGCGGATATCGGCAGAATACCGGCACAGGTGCTCTGCGGTATCGGTTTCCTGGGGGCCGGGACTATCATTGTGACAGATCGGAAACAGATTCGCGGCCTGACCACGGCAGCTGGTCTGTGGGTGACTTCCGCCATGGGCATTGCCATCGGTGCCGGCTTCGTCGGTGCAGCGGCAGTCTGCCTGGTTCTGGTGCTGATCACGACCTATGCCATGTCCTATATGTCCCGTTATGTGGAAAGTCACACCCGAACGATCGAGCTCTATTTGGAAATGGAACGAAAGGATGTGGAAACGCTGCTTCGCTATGTAAGGGAAAAAGGATATCTGATGATTTCCATGGAGCGGCGAAACGAACCGCCTTTCGTGGAAGGAGATATTTCCCTGCGCATGGAGCTGGATATGCGAAAACGCTACTATCACCCGCAGCTTGTGGACGATATGATGTCGCTGGAAGGCGTCCACTATATCGAAGAAATCATCTGAAAAAAACGAAAAAGAGGAAACAGAAATGAGATTCTACACCATTATCATAAACGGTCAGGAAACCCCGGCAGTGTCAGTAGACGGCGGGCAGACCGCATTTTCACTTGACAGCCTGGGATATTCCTATGAGGATATGAACCAGCTGATCTGCCGGACGACACCGGAAGAACTGGAAACCATGAAAAAAGCTGCAGCGGAGGCAGTGCCTGAGAAATCCATAGATCTTCGGGCGGCAAGATTTTGTGCACCCATCGTGAGACCGCGGCAGGATGTCATCTGCCTGGGGATCAATTACGACGAACATGCGAAGGAAGCGGGCATGTATTCCAATGAAGCCTTCGGTGGAGAACGTCCGTACACCATTTACTTTTCTAAGCGTGTGAACCGGGCCTGGGGCAGCGGAGAGACGGTTTCCGCCTATACAGGGCTGGTGGACAGCCTGGACTATGAAGCGGAGCTGGGCGTGGTGCTGGGCCGGGATGTGAAGGACATTTCCCAAGCGGATGCGCTGCCTGCGGTGTTTGGCTACACCATTGTAAATGATGTGAGTGCTCGAAATCTTCAAACCCGTCATAAGCAGTGGTATAAGGGGAAGAGCCTGGACGGTTTCACGCCCATGGGCCCGTGTATCGTGACACCGGACGAGCTGGAGACTTACGGCGGCCCAGGAAACCTGCGGATTTCCTGCACAGTCAACGGACAGATCCGGCAGGACAGCAATACTCGCTATATGATCCAGACGGTGGCAGGCGCCATCTCCGAACTGTCGCAGGGAATGACCCTGCAGAAAGGTACCATCATTGCCACCGGCACCCCGGCAGGTGTGGGCATGGGCATGAAGCCGCCCCAGTTCCTGCAGCCTGGCGATGAAGTGGTCTGCGAAATCGAAGGCATCGGACGGCTGGTGAGCCCGATTGGGGAATAGTGCGAGGCAGTATCATGGAACTGATGGCAGAAAATCACGGTGCGATAGTACATAGAATGAGTTTGAACGAAGAGCCATTCGAAAAAATGCTCCGTGGTGTAAAAACAATTGAAGTTCGCTGCAATGATGAAAAGCGTCAGAAAATAAAAGTGAACGATATGATCTTGTTTCAACTGGTCAATCATAAGGATAAATACATTATCGCGCGAGTAAAGGCTTTATACCCGTTTCAGACATTTCATGAATTGTATTCCGCTTTTGATTTTTCAGAGTTTGGATGTACTGGCTATACCATGGAACAGATGCTGAAGGAAACAGTGGAAATATACTCTGCTGAAAAAGAGTTGAAATATGGAGCGCTGGGAATACGGGTTGAAAAAATCGGTGGCAATGAGAAATGAAAACAGTGACAATTTAATGTACAGAGAAGTGCAGAGCAATGAACTAAATGAAATCTTGCAGTTATATTTGCATTTGTATGAAACAAAAGTACCAGAGAATTCGCTGCATTTACGTAATACCTGGGAACAGATCATAGATGATGAAAACCAGACCGACGAAGCATACCGGAGGAAGGGGTATGCCTCCGGGTGCCTGGATTTTGCGAAGAAAATCGCCGGAGAAGCAGGCTGCTATAAAATCATGCTGCTTACAGGTGCAAAAGATGATAAGACTCTGGACTTTTACCGCAGTGCGGGCTACAACAGTGATGAAAAGACGGCATTTATCCAGAGGCTGTGAAGAAATATTATTTTCCACACATTGTCTGCTCTGAATTGCCTGACATATGAGAGGAGTGAAGTGATCCATGACAGAAAAGGAACGGAATGATTTTTTTTACTTGTGCTCACTGATTGAATTCACCGCCAGAAAAACGAAGAACAGGAGAGGCGCCATCGTCAGGGCACTCGGGGAGAAGGGTGTGGAGAAGGAGCTGTATGATGCGGAGGTCAACCATTGCCTGTCTTTTGAACAGGTCAGCGATGAGCTGATTGAGAGGTATGGAATCAAAAATGGAGATTTTGATACAATTACGGGCTGTGCATATACGATACCCGGATTTATGGACATTGGAAGCCTTTACTGCCTTCTCATAGATGACTGTGCGGAACCTGGAAAAGAAGTACAGGAGTTGATTCGAATTTTCACATCTTTTATCAGTGATGAAATATCCAGATTTGAAACAGATGTATATTACCAAAATCCGAGTTATCTGGAATGTTCTTACCGGGCGGGACGGCTGCTGGATTAAGGCAGGAGGACTAATATTTTGAACGAAGAGAAAGAGTGATCTGTACGATTCGAAACAGGGAGAAAAGAAATGATTTACCTTTCCAGTTTCCATTTCCCGTCGGCGGATGTGGAGTTTGGCTTTTTCAACAGTCAGAAGCTGACCTGCTATGACAGCTTTTATCCGTTTCAGGTACTTTCGCGGCGGCATCTGGAACTGCTGGAATTTGAGCCTGTGACGATT
>JAEDMR010000161.1 GCA_016302925.1 Bacillota bacterium | reverse complement strand
ATCACAGGGGATCGGGATGCACTTCAGCTTGCCAGTGAGAAAACGAAAGTCCTTATCACGAAAAAGGGAATCACCGATTTCGATCTCTTTGATTCTGATAAAATGCTGGAGACCTACCAGCTGACACCGGCGCAGTTTATTGATCTGAAAGGGCTCATGGGTGACAAGTCCGACAATATTCCGGGAATTCCCGGTGTAGGTGAGAAAACCGGCATCAAGCTTCTGCTGCAGTTTGGCTCTGTGGAAAATATGCTGGAACATACAGAGGAAATATCTAATGTAAAGCTGCGTGCCAAGGTGGAAGATAACGCACAGCAGGCAGTCATGAGCAAACGTCTTGCCACGATTAATACCCATGTTCCTTTAGATCTGGACTTCGAGAAACTGAAACGGGAAGAGCCGGATTATCCGAAACTGATCGACTTGTATACGAAGCTGGAATTCAAGAGTTTCCTGAAGCGTCTGGAAGGAAAAGAAACGATAAAGCAGGAAGTCAGCCTGGAACCGTCTGCGATGGAGCAGATCTTCATAAACGGACCACAGGATATGGAAAAACTGAATCTGCTGGAAACAGGGCAGCCGGTTATGCTGAAAGTATTTGGAGATGACAGTCATGTACGGCAGCCGCTTATTGAAGGTGTTTTTCTGTCAGACGGATACAGGGCGTTCTACATTGACTGGGAAAAAGCCGGGAAGGAGACGGTTGTCGGCTGGCTCAACGAAGCAGGTATTTCCCTGTATGGTCACGATCTGAAAAACAGCCTTTTCAGCCTGATGTATTATGGATTCCGTCAGGTGAATGTGGTATTTGACACAGCGATTGCGGCCTATGTTCTGGATGTGTCCAGGAGCAGCTATGATCTGGATACGCTGGCATTGGAACAGCTGCATCTCCAGATGAAACCTGCACAGGAAAGTGAGCAGATGGATCTGTTTGCAGACCCCGCTGTAGATCATATGAATTTCGGTATCATCATGGTGCAGGTATTACAGAAGCTGGTTCCTGTGCAAAAGGAAAAAATCGAGAACCAGCATCTGGAGGAAGTTTTCTATGAAGCGGAACTGCCGCTGATTGAGGTTCTGACTTCCATGGAAGTGGATGGTGTTACGGTGAATCCGGCGTTCCTTGAAGAATTCGGCGTAGAATTAAAGAAAAAAATCGGGGAAGTGGAACAGCTTATTTTTGAATACGCCGGTAAGAATTTCAATATCAATTCGCCGATTCAGCTAGGGGAAGTTTTGTTTGAAACGCTCAAACTTCCATCAGGTAAAAAAACCAAACGCGGTTACAGTACCAGTGCAGATGTTCTGGAAAAAATCAGACCGCTGCACCCGATTGTGGATGCAGTTCTGACGTACCGCAATTATTCCAAGCTGAATTCCACATATGTGGAAGGTATGAAACCGCTGATCAGCCAGGATGGAAAGATACGCGCACACTTCCAACAAAATGTGACCGCAACGGGACGTCTCTCCTGTACGGAACCGAATTTGCAGAACATACCGATTCGTCAGGAGCTGGGCAGAAAGCTGCGTCAGGCTTTCGTGGCTTCCGGCACGGATTATACATTGGTGGGGGCAGACTATTCCCAGATTGAGCTTCGTGTTCTGGCCCATCTTTCAGAGGATCAGGTGCTGATTGACGCATTCAATGCAGGGGAAGACATTCATAAACTGACAGCTTCCCGGGTATTGGGTGTTCCCTTTGATGATGTGACGCTGGAACAGAGAAGCCGGGCAAAAGCTGTGAATTTCGGCGTAATATATGGTATGAGCAGCTTCGGACTCAGCGAAGAACTGAGCATTTCCAGGAAAGAGGCGGATGACTACATTAAAGAATACTTCCGTAAACACGAAAAAGTGAAGGAATATATGGACGGCCAGATTGAAAGCTGCAGGAAACTGGGTTATTCGACTACCATGCTGGGCCGCCGCAGGGCAATCCATGAGATTCATGCTTCCAGTTTCAACGTCCGCCAGTTGGGGGAACGGCTTGCCATGAATACACCGATTCAGGGCAGTGCAGCGGATATTATCAAGCTGGCAATGATTAAAGTCTACCGTGAACTGAAAGAACGCTTTCCGGAAAGCCGATTGGTTCTGCAGGTCCACGATGAACTGATCATCGACTGCAGAAACGACCAGCTGGAAGAAGTTAAGGAACTTCTTGTCCGGAATATGGAAAGCGCACTGACACTTCGGGTAAAGCTGGCAGCGGAACTGAATACAGGCTCTTCCTGGTATGAGCTGAAATAAAGGGAGGGACTGTTCCATGAGAATTATTGGTCTGACCGGCGGTATCGGCTCCGGAAAATCCACTGTCTCAGCTTATCTCAGAGAAAAAAAAATCCCTGTCGTTGATGCAGACCGTATCTCCAGACAGCTGACAGCCCCCGGATCTCCACTTCTGCCTGCGGTGCGGATTTTGCTCGGTGAAAAAGTGTTTCATGAAGATGGTACACTCAACCGTCAGGCGGTAGCTGACTGCATTTTCAGTGACAGAGAGTTGCTGAGATCCTATGAGGCTCTGATTACAGAAGAAACCGCACGTCGGTGTCTGGAGGAGCTGCGTCAGCTTGAAGCGGAAGACAGATGGCCAGCGGCTGTCCTGGATGCACCGCTGCTGTTTGAATGCGAAATGCAGCGGTACACAGATGAAAACTGGCTTGTGCAGGCAGATCCTGAGACGAGAATCGACCGTGTCGCCGCACGGGACGGGATTGCCAGAAAGGCAATCTGCGACAGAATGCAGAGGCAGATGCCGGATCAAGAGAAGGCGTCACTGGCAGACGTGATTATCGATAATTCGGGCAGCCTGGATGAATTGTATCAACAGATTGACAGACTGCTGGAAAGGATGGAAAATGAAACATAAACTGGCTATTGTAGCGGAATTTCTGAAAAGGACATGGCTTCTGCTGCTGGTCATCGCCATTGTAGTTGCAGCAGGTATTTCCAGCGTGGAAATCATAAAAGAAGAAGTATTGAAGATTGATCCGGATATCAGATATGAGGAATCAAAAACCCTGTATCTGTCCTGCGAGTCTCTGGATACGCTGAATCCAATCCTGTCGAAGAGTGAGGATGTTTTTCATCTTTCCAAACTAATTTACAACAGCTTATTTGATTATGATGAAACACTCAATGTAGTGCCGGAACTGGTCGATACTTATGAGGTGAATACGGAACGCGGCATGGTCAGCCTCAAACTGAAGGAAGGAGTCACCTGGCATGATGGGAGTACTTTCACAGCGAAGGACATTTACTATACCGTGAATGCGATACAATACGCAGGAAACCGTTCTCTGTACTATGACAAGGCTTCCAGGATCAGTTTTGTTCAGATTAAGGGAAATTACGAAGCGAATCTTTATTTTAAGAATGCATATGATGCTTCGCTGGATGATCTGACGTTTCCCATATTGCCGTCCTCTCAGTATGGATCTGCTTCTCAGCTTGCAGCGGCAAAGGACAATTTCAGGCCGGTGGGAACCGGACAATATAAATATCAGTCTTACGACTACCTGAAAAAACTGAAACTGAAACCGAACAAGGATTATTTCGGCTCTGTGGCGTCGAAAAAGCTGGAAGTCATGATTCTGCCGGAAAAGGATCTGGCATCCAATATGATGGAAATCAATTCCGTGACATGCTTTGTGGATTCGTCTGCTGAAAGAAAGTCAACGGTAATCGATAAAAACCTTACCATGTACGATATCCTTTCAAATCAGGTGGAATTCCTCGTATTCCATCCGACGAGGACATCTGTGAGAGATAAGGGAATGCGAAAAGCCATTGCTACAGCCATCAACACGCAAAATGTGCTGGAAAACGGGTATATGAATGACGGTGTCCTGACCGACACCATTTATTATCCGAATTTCTGCGGTGTGCAGGATACAGGTGAGGCATACAGCTTCAGTCCGGAAAAAGCTGCGCAGATGCTGAAGGAACTGGGTCTTGCAGATCGTGATAAGGACGGCATTCTGGAAGACGAAAGCGGAAAGATGGCAGAGCTGCAGCTTCTGGTAAACCGTAATAATGCAACCAGGCTGGCTGCTGCCCGGCTCATAAAGAAAGATCTGGAAACTGTCGGGTTTATGGTGACGTTGGATGAGCTGAAATGGAAAGACTACCAGCAGGCAATCAGAGCAGGACAGTACGATATTCTGGTTACCGGATTCTCCATTGATGAACAGTATGATCTCCGATCTTTTTTCAACAGAAAAAGTGAGTGGGGATATTACAATCCACAGCTTCTTACCCTGGCTTCCGAACTGGAAAAGCTCCACACGGCAGAAGAATATACTGCTTTGTTTGAAGAACTGAAGGAAGCCATGCTGGAAGAACTCCCGTATTATAGTCTCTGCTACAGGAAAATCGGACTTGTGGGTGTGCAGGGATTTGCTGCGTCCGAGCTGCCGATGTTTAACGATTATTATAAAAACATAGAAACCTGGAGCTGGTCATATATGGTTGAGACGGGAGACGACAGCGAATCGGAGGATGACACTGAAAATGCGGAAATTGCAGAATAATGATTGTCCTGAAAAAAACACATTGTAATCATATTCAAATTGTGTTACAATAATTCCGTTACCTTTTATTCTGTATCTCGAATGAAGGGAAAGCGGTATGCCGGCGTGATGGAATTGGCAGACGTGCGGGACT
>JAEDMR010000012.1 GCA_016302925.1 Bacillota bacterium | reverse complement strand
AGATTTTGCACTTGACAGAATGCGTGAAATGCTGCAAGATAATAAAGAGCTTAAAAATTATATACAGTCATAAGTTGCACCCGCCGTTGCACCATTGGCTGAAAGCATTGAAAAATACAGGAGTTTGTCTGCATTCGTAATGATGGGGTTGCGGGTTCGATTCCCGCCACCAGCTCCAACAGAAAAGGCGGTCTTTTGGTCGCCTTTTGAACTATCCGGGATAATCATGTGTATGGGTTTATTATGGGGAAGATGAAAAATGAGAATATTTGATACGAAAGTGCAGGAAATAAAATATAAGGTGCTCTGCCAGGTGTCGAAGCAGACCTGGGAGGGGAATGATTCTTTCGCAGCGTTCAATGATATCGCCAAGGTGGTGGTGACGAAAGAGGACACCACCCGGTGCTGCATTTACAAGGAGCGGGCCATTGTGGCAGAACGGATCAAGATCGCACTGGGAGGAAAGGCAGATGATCCCAATGTGGTGGAAGTCATCGACATCGCCTGCGATGAATGTCCGGAGGCCGGTCATGTGGTCACGGATCTGTGCAGAGGCTGCCTGGCACACCGCTGCAAGGATGCCTGTCGTCTGGGTGCCATTCAGTTTGATGAACATAACAAGGCCAAGATAGATAAGAGTAAATGCGTGGAATGCGGAAAATGTGCGAAAGTCTGTCCGTACCGTGCCATCAATAATTTTGTCCGTCCTTGCGAACAGAGCTGTAAGGTTCATGCGATCCATATGGGCGAGACAGGGGCTGCAGAGATTGATCCGGAGAAGTGTACCGACTGCGGAGCCTGTGTTTACACCTGCCCTTTTGGTGCAGTGGTGGACAAATCCTACATCGTACAGGCGATTCATCTGATCAAGGAAAGCAGAATTGAAAACTTTGAAGTCTATGCGATCATGGCGCCGGCGGTGGCCAGCCAGTTTACTTATGCCAGCTTCGGTCAGGTGATTACCGCCATGAAGAAGATCGGCTTCGATGGTGTGATGGAAACTGCCCTTGGTGCGGATATGACGGCGGAAGCAGAGGCGAGGGAACTGCTGGAAAAGGGTTTCGTGACGTCCAGCTGCTGTCCTGCATTTGTGAAATATGTGAAGCAGAAATTCCCGGGAATGCAGGAGAAGGTTTCCCATACGCCGTCTCCGATGGCTATGCTGGGAAAAGCCATCAAGGAAAAAGATCCGACATCAAAGGTGATTTTCATCGGCCCGTGTACTGCCAAGAAGGCGGAGTGGAAACGCCCGGAGGTGCAGCCGTACATCGACTGTGTGCTGACCTTCGAGGAGCTGCAGGCGTTGATCGACAGCATGGAGATCGATATTGAAAATCTGGAAGAATCGGTACTGGATGAAGCGTCTGGTTTCGGGCGTGGTTTTGCATGCAGCGGTGGTGTGGCACAAGCGGTGGCACAGGCTCTGAAAGAGCTTGCAGAAAAGGAAGGTCCGGATTCACCGGCAGCATCCTTTGAATTGAAGGCTGCGGTGTGCGACGGCATTGAAAGCTGCAGAAACACGCTGGCAAGAGCCAATAAAGGCTTGCTGCAGGAAAACTTTATCGAAGGAATGGCATGTGAAGGAGGCTGCATCGGCGGTGCGGGCTGTCTGACCCACGGAGAAAAAAACCGGCAGGCTATCGCCCGGCATCGAAGCGAAGCGTCGAGAGAGCGGATTTTGGGCAGAGAGATGCCGGAAGAACAACTGAAATAAAAAAGAAAATCCGGGAGAGAACTTCTTTCCCGGATTGCTGTTTTTTTGATTATTTATTGGCTCCGCAGCATTTTTTATATTTCTTGCCGGATCCGCATGGACACGGGTCATTTCTGCCGGGTTCCTTTTCTTTGTGGACGGTCTTGGAACGCTTAAAGTCCTTAACGATCTGTACCATTTTTTCTTCGGTGAGCACGTCATTCCATTCTTCCAGAGTATACAGATAGTCTGCATCCGCTTTCAGCATATTGAAGAATAACTTTTCAAAATCCACATCCAGATCCAGCTCTGTTTCTTCGGTGATGGATTCCAGGTCATTTGCAGCATTCAGGCTGGTATTGATACCGTCCAGAAATCCCATGAAGATTACCGGATTTGCTTCAAACTGTGCAACCAGGTCGCTGAACTTGCCTTCCAGGTGTGCATCCTTATGGGCCAGAATATGCTTGTAGATTCTGGTCTCGGTATCACTGTACTCTTCCCAGAACGCATCAAAGGTTTCTTCGGTCTGGTTTTCCATTAACTTGATCCACTGTTTATATAAACTCATGTTTTCCTCCGTATTGTTCATTTCGAATCATTAAAGACTTTTCGCTACGCTGATAATGTCACCGACGATGGCGCTTCCTGTCGGAAGGGCACCGGCGCCTTTCCCGTAAAACATCAGCTCGCCGACCATGTCGCCGGTGATGTATACCGCATTGAATTCATTGCTGACACCTGCAAGCGGGTGAGATACAGGAATCTTTTCTGGTGCGACACTGGCTTCTACGCTGCCATCTTCTTTCAGGCTGGCGTGGGCGATGAGCTTCAGCTTGCAGCATTCTGCCGCTGCAGCAGCGATGTCCTCACTGGTGATGGCTGAAATACCGGTGGTAGGAATATCGGTTGGAGCGATATATTTGTCGAATGCAAGTGCAATCAGGATGGACAGCTTGTTCGCCACGTCGATGCCTTCCACGTCAGCGGTCGGATCCGCCTCCGCAAACCCCTTTGCCTGGGCGTCTTTCAGGACGTCGGCATAATCTGCGCCTTCTTCCGTCATTTTTGTAAGAATATAATTGGTGGTTCCGTTTACAATCCCCATGACTTCGAGGAAACGGTTTCCCTGCAGTTCGTTCTGGATTGAAGTCAGAACCGGGATGCCTCCGCCAACGCTGGCCTCATACAGGAACTTCACGCCATTTTTTTCTGCAGCTTCATGAAGCTTCTGATAGTTGGCTGCCACAGCTGCCTTGTTGGCTGTAACGACATGCTTACCATGCTCCATGGCCTGCAGCATGAAAGAAGTAGCCGGCTCGATTCCGCCCAGGGTTTCCACCACCAGATCAATTTCGCTGCTTGCCAGAACATCGTCCGGATCTTCCGTATAGAGTTCTTCGGGAACACCAGGCTTCTTGAAACGGTCGAGGATTCTGACAACCTCTACATTGCAGCCTGTCCTTTTGGCGATCAGGTCTTTGTTTTCTGTCAGGATGGTATAAGTACCGCCGCCGACGGTGCCAAGACCAAGAATACCGATTTTTAATGCTTTCATATAATAAACCTCCGTGAGTATTTTGCAATCGAAGAAATTATATAACAAATTTGAAATTTTGTCTTTATTTATTTTCATTTTTTGTTTAAGATATTGTAGAAAAAGTAAAGAAGATGTATACTAAGACGGAAAAGGAGAGAAAAGATGGCGTTACATATTGTTTTCGTGGAACCTGAAATTCCGCCAAATACGGGAAATATCGCCAGGACATGTGCTGCAACTGATACTAAGCTGCACCTGGTGAAGCCTCTTGGTTTTAATATAGATGATAAAAGTGTGAAGCGGGCAGGACTGGATTATTGGCCATATGTGCAGCTGGAAGTCCACGACAGCCTGGATGCTTTCCTCGAAAAATACGATGGCCGCCGTATGTACCTGGCTACTACAAAGGGCGGGCAGATTTATACGGAGCCAACCTATCATGATGAAGATATGTTTCTGTTTGGGAAGGAAACCGCCGGTCTGCCGCGTGACTTTATTGCGGCCCATGAGGATATGGCTATCCGGATCCCCATGAGTGCGGATACCAGACTGCGTTCTTTTAACCTGGCCAATTCAGCCAATATTATTTTATTTGAAGCTTTGCGTCAATTAAATTTCCCGGGGTTGAAATAGTTATTTTTTTTTGGTATAATACTTGCATAAGGTATGAATTGGTTTGCCCAAAAGACAACAGATTTGTTTTTTTGGCGGTATGAGGTGTAGGATGAAGCTTGGTTATGATTTAACAATCGAACAGACACAAAAGCTCACGATGACTCCGGAATTGATTCAGGCCATTCAAATCCTGCAGTTTAATACGCAGGAGCTGGACGAGTTCGTTCAGGATGAACTGATGCAGAATCCGGTACTTGAATTTGACAAGACATATGATGAGAAGAATCGTGACGAAGTTTCCAAATCAGAGGAAATGGATGCGAAGGCCTGTGAACAGGCAGATATTGACTTGCGCGAAAAGGTGAAAGAAGCGGAGTATGACGATATCAGCTATAAGCAGTGGGAGTATTCCAGAGACAAGGATGAGGATTATTCTTTTGAGCAGTTTGTCAGCAAGGAAGAGACACTGGAGGATTCCCTGCTTCTTCAGCTGACCTTTTCCAGCCTGAAAGGGGAGGATCTGAAGATCGGCCGCTTTCTGGTGGAGGCCATTGATGATAACGGATATCTCACGGTAACCACCGAGGAAGTGGCGAAAGTATTTCAGGTGGAGACGGAAAAGGTTGAGGAAGTTCTGGACGTGATTCAGACATTTGAACCGTCCGGTGTGGGTGCCCGTGATCTCAAGGAATGCCTGATTATCCAGCTCGCTGCCAGAGGGCTTCTGGAAGATACAGTGGAGTATATCATTCTTCATCATCTTGAGGATCTGGGCGAGAACAAACTGAACAAGGTGGCCAAGGCGCTTGGACTTCCAATCGGACAGGTGCAGATGGTCTGCGATCTGATTCGTTCACTGGAAGCGAAGCCTGGCAGAAGCTTTGCCAGCGGCAGCAATGTGAAATATATTACGCCGGATGTTACGGTGGAAAAAATCGACGGAGAATATCAGGTCATTACCAATGAGTACAGTGCACCGCGTCTTATGGTCAGTCCGTATTATACCAATCTTGCCAGGTCCGCACTGGACGATATGGAATTGAATAAATATCTCAATGAGAAATATAATGCTGCAATCTGGCTGATTAAGAGCATAGAGCAGAGAAAGCAGACCATATTCAATGTGGTCGATGCGGTAATAAAGCATCAGAAGGATTTTCTGGATCATGGGACGAAATATCTGAAAACGCTGACCCTGAAGCAGGTTGCAGATGATCTGGGAATCCATGAATCCACTGTCAGCCGTGCCATTAACGGCAAGTACATGCAGACGCCGCGGGGGGTATTCGAGATTAAATACTTCTTCTCCAGCGGTGTAACAGGAAGTGACGGTGAAGGTGTCTCATCCAACAGTATCAAGTCCATGATTAAGGATATCATTGATGGAGAAGATCCGAAGAATCCTTACAGCGATCAGGACATGGTGAAACTGCTCAGCGACAGAGGCATTGAGATTTCCCGCCGTACGGTGGCGAAATATAGAGAAGGTTTAAATATCCTTTCTTCTTCCAAACGGAGAAGATATTAGGAATTTAATACATATCAACTATTTTTTAACAATTACAATTGACCATTCGTGGAGAATTCAGGAGGAACAAAATGGCGATTAAAGTGGGAATCAGCGGCTTCGGCAGAATCGGCCGGGTTGTTATTCGTGCTGCAATGGACATGCCGGAAATAGAAATTGCCGGTATCAACGTAAGAAATGCAGATCTGGAGTATCTTCTGTACATGCTGAAGTATGATACGACATTCGGAAGATTTCCAAGAAGTCTGGAACTGTATGACAAGGGTCTGATCATTGACGGAAAAAAAGTGCCTGTATACAGTGAATCGGAGGCGGTAAACATTCCGTGGGCGGAATGCGGGGCTGAATATATCGTGGAAGCCACCGGTGCCTATGTCACAACAGAGAAAGCGCTGGATCATCTGAAAGCGGGAGCTAAGAAAGTTATTATTTCCGCCCCGGCAAAGGATAAGGAAACACCGACCTTTGTATATGGTGTAAACCATCAGAACTATACCAGTGATATGCAGGTTGTTTCCAATGCATCCTGTACGACCAACTGTCTGGCTCCTCTGGTCAAGGTTATCGAAGACAACTGGGGCATCGATCAGGGACTGATGTCCACCATCCATTCTGCAACTGCAAAGCAGAAGGTAGTAGATGCTCGTTCCATGAAGGACTGGAGAACCGGAAGATGTGTATTCGGAAATATTATTCCGTCCACGACAGGGGCTGCGAAGGCAGTCGGACTGGTTATCCCGTCTCTGCAGGGAAAAATGACCGGTATTTCTTACAGAGTACCTACGGCAGATGTTTCTGTAATCGACCTGAACGTGGTTCTGAAGAAACCTGCTTCATATGAAGAAATCTGTGCAAAAATCAAGGAAGCATCTGAAACACACATGAAAGGTGTCATTGAATATGTGGATGACGAAGTGGTTTCCGGTGATTTTGTTGGAGATCCATGCACATCTATCTTCGATGCGAGAGAAGGAATTGAACTGAATGACAGGTTCTTCAAGCTCATTGCTTTCTATGATAACGAATTCGGCTATTCCAGCAAGATCCTGGAACTGATTAAGCACATGTATGCCGTAGACTGCAAATAATGGTTTATTCAGCATAAAACTGTCCATACTACAGGTAAAAAGCAGAGAGGCAGGGCTTTCCAGTCCTGCCTGCTGATTCTCTGGTGAAGAAAGGAATTGCATATGAAAAAAACTGTAAAAGACATTGATGTTCAGGGAAAGCGCGTCATTGTGAGATGTGACTTTAATGTACCTATGAAGGAGGGTGTCATCACAGACGACATTCGTATCGTATCTGCATTGCCAACTGTGAAATACCTGATGGAGCAGGGAGCCAAGGTGATTCTCATGTCCCATATGGGTCGTCCGGACGGTGAACCGAACATGAAGTATACTCTGAAACCGGTTGCTGAACGTCTGTCGCAGCTTCTGGGCCAGGAGGTTCTGTTTATAAGTTCTCCTGTTGTAGTGGATGATCAGGTTCGTGCTGCTGCAGCTTCCCTGCAGGAGGGACAGCTCATGCTGCTTGAAAATGTACGTTTCCGGAAGGAGGAGACGAAGAACGGAGCGGATTTTGCGAAGGAACTGGCTTCGCTTGCCGATATATTCGTAAATGATGCATTTGGTACTGCACACAGAGCACACTCGTCTACAGCAGGTGTTGCGGATTATCTGCCAGCTGTATCCGGGTTCCTGATCGAAAAGGAAGTGGAATTCCTCGGAAATGCCGTGGAGAACCCGAAACGTCCGTTCCTTGCGATCATGGGCGGTGCCAAAGTTGGGGATAAGATTCCTGTCATTGAGAATCTTTTGAAAAAAGTGGACACCCTGATCATAGGCGGCGGTATGTCCTATACGTTCTTCAAGGCAGAAGGACTGGAAATCGGCACATCGATTCTCGATGAAGACAGTTTGGAACTGGCTGGTGAACTGGTGAAGAAGGCAGAGGCAGCCGGTGTGAAGCTTCTGCTTCCGGTGGATGTGATCTGTGCGGATGCATTTGCCAATGATGCAAAAACGCTGGTTGCAGACAAGGATAAGATGCCTGCAGACATGATGGGACTGGATATTGGACCGAAGACGGTAGAACTTTACAGAAAGGCAATCGCAGAGGCGGAGACCATCGTCTGGAACGGACCGATGGGTGTGTTCGAAATGGAGAATTTTGCCGGAGGAACCCGGGCTGTGGCAGAAGCACTGGCAGAAAGCAAGGCTGTGACGGTAATCGGCGGCGGGGATTCCGCAGCTGCTGTAGAACAGTTCGGACTGGCAGAAAAGATGACCCATATTTCCACCGGCGGCGGAGCTTCTCTGGAATTTCTGGAGGGAAAGGTTCTGCCTGGTATCGCAGTATTGGAGGAAAAATAACGCCATGAGAATACCACTGATTGCAGGAAACTGGAAGATGTATAAGACTTCTGCCGAAGCAGCTGCGTTCGCAGAGGAATTCAAGAAACTGTATCATGACACGGATGTGCGTGCGGCAATCTGTGCACCGTATACGCAGCTGGAAACTCTCGTAAAAGCATTTGCCGGCACCGGCATCGGTGTGGGTGCGCAGAATGTATATTTTGAGAAGGAAGGCGCATTTACCGGAGAAATTTCTGTGGACATGCTGAAGGAGATCGGCGTGGATTACTGTATCGTAGGCCATTCAGAACGCCGGCAGTACTTCAATGAAACGGATCAGTCTGTCAACCGGAAGCTGAAGGCGCTTCTGGAAACGGAAATCTGTCCAATCCTCTGCGTGGGTGAAGTCCTGGAAGAACGGGAAGCAGGCAGAGAAACAGAAATTGTCAGCGGACAGGTGCGGGCTGCGCTGGATGGTATTTCTGCAGAGAAGGCAGAAAGAATCGTCATTGCCTATGAACCGGTCTGGGCCATCGGAACCGGAAAAACGGCTACTCCGGAGCAGGCAGGGGAAATGTGCGCCTGCATCCGTCAGACTCTGGAGACACTTTATGATGACGTGGTCTCTGATAAGATTATTATTCAGTATGGCGGCAGCGTGAAACCGGAAAATGCAGCTGACATTATGAACATGGAAGAAATCGATGGTGCCCTCGTGGGAGGTGCCAGCCTGGATCCTTCAAAATTTATTGAAATTATCAACTTTTAGCTTGATTTTATAGCAGAAGATATAGTATAATTAACAAGTTATTATAGAGGAGGGACGAGTATGAAGATCTTTTTAATGGTTTTGCTCGCCATTGCCAGCCTGATTCTGATCGCCAGCGTGCTGCTGCAGTCCGGTAACAGTGCAGGACTGTCCGGTTCCATCGCAGGCGGTGCAGAGCAGCTGTTTGGCAAGAAGAAGAGCAAAGGCTATGAAGCCATTCTGGCAAAAGTCACTGCAATCGGTGCGGTACTGTTTATCGTGCTGTCACTGGTCATCGTGACTTTATTCAACTAAGGATGGACGGCTTTGCTTGTCTGACCCGGTCCATAATTATTTAATATTTTTATGCAGATAAGAGGTGCATTGCGATGTGCCTCTTATTCGATGTCTAAAATGTGAGTAGGAGGTAAATTATCATGGAGATTTTAGCTGTCGTTGCTGCTGTCATCGGTCTTGTTGTGGCATTTTGTCTTGCTGCATGGATCAAGAAGACCGAAGAGGGCACTGACAGAATGAAGGAAATTGCCAGCTACATCAGAGAAGGTGCCATGGCATTCCTGAAGAGAGAGTATAAGACAATGATCATCGTAATCGTTGTTTTATTCGTACTGATCGGTATCGGCCTGAACAGCTGGATCACCGCAATCCTGTATGTATGCGGTGCACTGCTGTCCGTACTGGCAGGTTACTTCGGTATGCAGGTTGCTACTCTGGGTAACGTAAGAACTGCCAATGCTGCAAGAGAAGGCGGCATGAACAAGGCTCTGAAAGTGGCATTCAGAAGTGGTGCTGTAATGGGTCTTTGCGTATCCGGTCTGGGTCTGCTGGGTCTTGGCATTGTGGTATGCGTTCTGGATCTGGCTACTGTAACCGAGTGCATTACCGGTTTCGGTCTTGGTGCTTCTTCCATGGCTCTGTTCGGCCGTGTCGGCGGCGGTATCTATACCAAGGCTGCTGACGTAGGTGCTGACCTGGTAGGTAAGGTAGAAGCCGGTATTCCGGAAGATGACCCGAGAAACCCTGCTGTTATCGCAGATAACGTAGGCGACAACGTTGGCGACGTAGCCGGTATGGGTTCCGACCTGTTTGAATCTTATGTAGGTTCCATCATTTCCGCTATCACTCTGGCAGCTGTCGCTGTACAGACTGCTGCTGAAACCGCAACCTTCGATCAGACGACTGCTGCGATTTTCCCTCTGCTGATTTCTGCAGTTGGTATCATTGCATCTGTCATCGGTATCATGATGGTAAGAGGTAAGGAAGGCGGAAATCCGGCTGCTGCTCTGAACATGGGTACTTATATCAGTGGTATTATCGTAGTTATCGTTACTGTGATTCTGTCTAAGTCCATGCTGGGCGACTACACTTATGCAATCGCCATCATAGCAGGTCTTCTGGTTGGCATTGCCATCGGTAAGATCACAGAAGTATATACTTCCGGCGACTACAAGTCTGTAAAGAAAATTGCAGAACAGTCAGAAACCGGTGCTGCAACCACCATTATCAGCGGTCTGGGCGTAGGTATGATGTCTACCCTGTGGCCAATTCTGCTGATCTGCGTCGGCGTATATGCTGCTTACTCTTTCGCAGGCCTGTACGGTATTGCACTGGCTGCAGTAGGTATGCTGTCTACGACCGGTATGACGGTAGCTGTTGACGCTTACGGTCCTGTATCCGATAATGCCGGCGGTATCGCAGAAATGTCCGAACTGCCGCACGAAGTAAGAGAAATCACGGATAAACTGGACGCTGTCGGCAACACCACAGCTGCCATCGGTAAAGGTTTCGCCATCGGCTCCGCAGCACTGACTGCACTGGCACTGTTTGCATCCTATGCTGCAGTAACCAATCTTGAATCCATCAGCCTGTTAGAACCAATCGTAATCATCGGTGTATTCATCGGTGCGATGCTGCCGTTCCTGTTCTCTGCCATGACAATGAACTCTGTAGGTAAGGCTGCAAATCAGATGATTGAAGAAGTAAGAAGACAGTTCAGAGAAGATAAGGGTATCATGGAAGGTACTTCCAAGCCTGACTATGCAAACTGCGTAGATATCTCCACCAAGGCTGCTCTGCACGAAATGGTTGCTCCTGGTATCATGGCGATCTTAGCTCCTCTGGCAGTCGGTATCATCCTGGGACCTGAAGCTTTAGGCGGTCTGCTGGGCGGTGCTCTGTCCTCTGGTGTTCTGCTGGCTATCATGATGTCCAATGCAGGTGGTGCATGGGATAATGCGAAGAAGTACATCGAAGAAGGAAACCACGGCGGCAAGGGTTCTGATGCACATGCTGCAGCAGTAATCGGCGATACCGTTGGTGACCCGTTCAAGGATACTTCCGGTCCTTCCATCAACATCCTCATCAAGCTGATGACCATCGTTTCTGTAGTATTCGCTCCTCTGTTTGTACAGATCGGCGGTCTGCTGTAATTGAATCCGATGTATTCAGAATAAAGAAATACAATTGTAATGAAAAAGCCGTTTTTCTCCGAAGTGAGAGAAACGGCTTTTTGATAATATTGATTTTTGAATTTGAATTATGTAACAGCTCTTCTGATGTCAATCTGACAGATTTATCTGTTTTTAAATGCAGCAGGGCGCTTTTCGAGGAATGCACGCATGCCTTCCTTCTGATCTTCCGTTCCGAAGCATCCGCCGAATGCTTCGGCTTCCAGTGCAGAGCCTGAGAACAGATCCAGGTGATATCCCTTATTGATGCAGGTCTTCGCCATGCCTACAGCGATTGGTGCCTTGGAAGCAATCTTGCCTGCGATTTCTTCACAAACCGGCAGAAGTTCTTCCGGAGCAACCACCTTTTCTACCAGACCGATGCGAAGTGCTTCTTCTGCACCGATGGTATCCGCAGTAAGAATCAGATATTTCGCCATACCTTTACCGACCAGCTTGGATAATCTCTGGGTTCCGCCAAATCCAGGAGTGATACCGAGGCCAACTTCAGGCTGTCCGAATTTAGCCTTGGAGGAAGCAATTCTGAAATCACAGGCCATAGCCAGCTCACAGCCGCCGCCCAGTGCGAATCCGTTAACTGCAGCAATGATCGGCTTTTCAATCTTTTCCATATAGTTCATCACTTTCTGACCATATGCACCGAAAGAACGTCCTTCTGCTACAGTGAGGGTGCTCATCTGTGCGATATCTGCGCCTGCTACGAAAGAACGTCCTTCGCCTGTGAGGATCACTGCACTCACTTCGTCATCGTCTTCGATTCTTCCAAACACATCGAAAAGTTCTTCCAGGACGGTCTTATTCAGTGCATTTAAAGCCTCCGGACGGTTGATTGTCACATAGCCGATCTTATTCTTTACCTCATACTTGATTGTCTGATACATCTTTCTCTTCCTTTCTGAAACGAAATCCGGTGAGAATCTTCTCAACCGGTGGGTACATAAAAATTGTACCACGTTCTGGCGGGATTCGCAACATGATGTTATAAATTTAACATATAACTTATTTATTCTGCTGTAACTTGTCAAACCGGCGGATAGCGTGTATAATATCTTTACAAATATTTTTTCAGGGGTAAGAGAGGAGTTTATATGGAATATCGCATTGTTAACCAGCCAGCCGCTAAGATTCGGGAAGTTGCACGGACTGCGCTTACAGGAAACTGGAAGGCTGTCGTGCTTTTTATGTTTCTTTATTATCTGATTACAAATGGAGTCGGCATGGTGCTGGATCTGTTTTTCTCCACGACACAGATAGTTCCCATTGAGGATCCTCTGACCGGAGAATATATACAGCAGACTGTCGGATATGGGAGCGGCATATATTCCCTTCTGATCAGCGGCCCTGTAGCATGGGGCTTATCCAAATATAAGCTGGACTTTTTCAGAGAGAAAAAAACGGACATTTCCACGCTGTTTGATGGATTCAGCCATTTTGGAAAGGCATTTGTACTCATGATCCTTATGGGTGTAAAGATTTTCCTCTGGACACTTCTTTTTATTGTTCCTGGTATTATCGCAGCATTTCGTTACAGTCAGGCCTTTTATGTCCTCATCGATCATCCGGAATATTCTCCAAATCAGTGCCTGAAGGAAAGCTCTCTGATGATGAAAGGAAACAAGTGGAAATATTTCTGTCTGGAACTGTCTTTCATCGGATGGATTATCCTTGCATCGGTTCCGGCAGGAATTCTCTCCGGATTGAATCTTGGTATTTCCGGGGGATTGGGCACAATTATCCTGACAATCATCATGGCAATCCCGACCCTTTTCGTTGACGTATATATGAATGTGGCAGTAACTGTTTTCTATGAACTGGCTGCGGATAACCTTGTAATTATGGAGGCGGGTCAGAGCTTTCCGGAAGGAAGATGGGATGAACCTGAACGTGAGACGAACAAGTCTGAGAATGAAGACGAAAGAATATAAATAAACGGACCTGCGGTGTTTTCCGCAGGTTTTTTCATATGGAGAATCAGCGCAAAACCTTCCTGTGCAGCATAATATGAAGTGTCTAAGTGAACAGAAAAGTGGAAAGAGAAGGAGGTAAACCATTGTCCATCGAAAGACATTATTTCCCGGGAAACAACACCCCACAGGGATTTTTTTCGTACTACGGTCATATTCTGGGGCAAAGGGAAGCGAGGCGGATTTTCTGTATCAAGGGCGGTCCCGGAACCGGCAAGTCCACCTTCATGCGCAAAATCGGCGAGGAGTTTCTGCGGATGGGAGAAGACGTGGATTTTCTGCACTGTTCCGCAGATGAAAACTCTCTGGATGGTGTGATTCTGCATAACCGGAAGGCAGCACTCATTGACGGAACCAGCCCCCATATGACAGATCCCGTCAGTCCCGGTGCAGTGGATAAAATCATTAATCTGGGTGAATACTGGAATGAAGACGGAATCGCTGCGAATAAAGCGGAAATCATCGATTTCAGCGAGGAAAGTGCGGGATGGTACCGTATATGCTATAATTACTTAAAAGCGGCGAAACATGTCTATAAAAGTCTGGAAGAGATATATAACGGTGCAGTAGAAAGCAGTGAGATCTATCGGATTGTGGCAGACATCATAGCAAGGGAATTTCAGGGAATGGAGATATCGCTGCGCCCGGGCAGAGTAAAAAAATTCTTTGCAAGTGCCATCACTGCAAGCGGCATGGTTCATTATCTGGACAGTCTGCTGTCCGGATTTCCGGGATGCAGCGGCTCCGGAGATGAGGGGGGACTGAAGCGGATCTACATCATCAGTACACCGGTGGGTTTTTCCAATCGGAGTTTCATGGAGGTTCTTTCAGAGGGTGCCATGTACAGAGGCATGGACATGGAGGCATTTTACTGTGCCATGTGCCCGGAAGAAAAAATGGAACACCTGCTGATCCCGTCTCTTGGTGTGGCGTTTATTACTGTAAACGAATATCATGATCTGGAGCCATGGGAAATCAGCCGGCCCGGCCCGGAAATTGTTCTGTTAGATACCAGTGACTATATGAATTCTGTCATTCTGGAAGGAAAAGAGTCGCTGATCACGACACTGCGGACCGAGTATGACATTCTTCTGAACCAGGCCGTAAAATGTCTGGAAAAGGCGAGGGAGGCACACATGCGGGTGGAGGAGATGTACATTCCCAACATGCGTTTTTTTGAGATCAGCAGACTCGGCGAAGAGGTCGCTGCAGAATTGAAGAAACTTTAGACAGTTTTTTTCATCCGGGACTGTATTCTATGCACATTTTGTGGTAAAATAACAAAATACGGTATGCAGACAGGCCGGACTGCGAAACCGGGTTCGGCTTCGTCTGCAGCCGCAGATTCCAGAGAAAAGGGTGACCAGAATGAACAAACGAAAAGAAAAGACCTTAAATGAATACATAGAACTGCTGGCTGGAAAAGGCCTGCTTCTGCAGGATCCCGCAGCATGGGCAGCAGATGGAACCGCGGAAGAAAAGAAAGACTGGCGCATGCAGCCGGTTTCCTATATCTCCTACAATTCCCTGGATGTGAAGCCGGGAACGCTGTTCATCTGCAAGGGAGCAAATTTTAAAGAGGAATATCTTCAGGACGCCGTGAAGAAAGGGGCAATCTGCTGTCTCTCCGAGTGCGAATATCCAAATGCCGGTATTCCTTGTCTCCTGACAAAATCCATGCGCCGGGCCATGTCGGAGGTCAGCGGTTTTTTCTTCGATGAGATCTGGAATGAACGTCTGATCATGATGGGCATCACGGGAACCAAAGGCAAGTCCACCACAGCAACCTTCGTGAAGGCCATCATGGATGATTACTGCAGAAGCATAGGGGAAAAGGAAATCGGTTTTCTTTCCGGAATCTATACCTACGATGGCTGCAGAAAAGTAAAGGCGAAGAAGATGACTACGCCGGAAACGGTGGAACTCCATCGACATCTGGCAGCCTGTGTGGAGAACGGATGCCGTTATCTGGTCATGGAAACGTCCTCCCAGGCACTGAAGTATGACAGAACAGCTGCACTGGATTATAAAGTCGGAGCCTTTCTGAATATCTCAGAAGACCATATTTCTGACCGGGAGCATCCGGATATTGAAGATTATTTCCAGGCTAAGCTGAAAATTTTCGCCCAGAGCCAGATTGCGTGTGTAAACATGGAACTGGACGACAGATATCTGAGCCGGGTTCTCTATGAAGCGGAAAGACAGTGCGGCAAGGTGATTACATTCGGAAGAACAGAGGGGGCTGATTATTACGGCCATAATGTGACTTCCACGCCGAGCCGTCTGGAATTCGATGTGGACTGGGAAGGCGGCACGGAGCATATCATTGTCAGCATCGGCGGATATTATAATGCAAGCAACGCACTGGCTGCCATCGCCATGACACGGGCACTTGGAGTGCCTTTTGAAAATATCAGGTCCGGCCTTGCCAATGTAAAGGTGGCAGGACGGATGGAACTTTATCAGATGCAGAACAAGCATGTGGACGTCATCGTAGATTATGCCCATAATAAACTGAGCTATCAGACGCTCTTTGAAAATGTAAAGAAACTGTATCCGGATCGCAAGATTCTGCTGGTCTTCGGATGCCATGGAAATAAAGCATATAACCGTAGAAAGGATCTGGGCGAGCTGGCAAATCTCTATGCTGACCGCATCGTGCTGACAGAACAGGATCCGGGTACAGAATCTGTACGGGATATCTGTGATCAGATCATGCAGCACATTGATCCGGACAAGCCGGTTACTGTGATTGAAGACCGGGGAGAAGCCATCCGAGCTGCCTGTGAAATGGTCGACGATAACTGGGTTATGGTCATCGCCGGAAACGGTGCCGACGGCTATCAGAAGAGAGGACTGACCTATGTGGAACTGCCGACCGACGGTGAACGGGTGCAGGAATATATCGACAGTCATCGCTAAAATGAAGGATGCACCATCGTGTGCACTGCAAAAATAAACAAAAACGAGGTGAAAATAAACATATTGTTTACTTACATCTCGTTTTTTGTCTATTAAATACTTTTTAATACCGCAATCAGCTGCTGTATGTCCTGGGGAATTTCTGTTTCGAAAGACAGCATTTCTTTTGTCACCGGATGACGGAAGGCCAGATACCGGGCATGGAGCGCCTGGCGGTCGATATACGGTGAAACACGTTCTTCGTGCACATATTCAGGCATATTATGGACCCGCCGGTATTCGAAGGGATCCCCGTGGCAATACAGGTGGTCTCCAACGATGGGATATCCGATGTAGGATAGATGAATCCGTATCTGGTGAGTTCTGCCGGTTTCCAGTTTCAGCTCCACCAGAGTGTGGCCGTTGAAACGTTCCAGTACCCGGAAGTGGGTCACGGAAGGCTGTCCGCCTTCCTCTTCCGGAAGGACCCAGCGCTCCACTTCATCGGGAAATGGCCGGCCCAGAGGAAGGTCAATGGTTCCTTCTTCTTCCGGAATCTCACCGGTGACCACAGCGATATATTTCTTTTCCACCTGATTCTTTCGCATCTGTTTAATGATCTCTTCCTGTGCGAATCCGCTTTTGGCGACAATCATCAGTCCGGAGGTATTCATGTCCAGCCGGTTGACGAAACGGATCTTATAGGGATCACCGGTACCGGCAGCCGCATCATCCTGCATTTTTTTCATCAGCCCGTTGGCGATGGTGTGATTGGGCTTGCCTTTGGTAGGATGGACTGCCACCCAGGGCTGCTTGTTGAGCACCAGAATGTCTTTGTCTTCAAAAACCACGTCAATGGGAATGTCTTCTGCCTCAAAATCGCTGGTTTCTTCCGGCATTTTCACCACGATTTCATCCCCGCATGCTGTCGGTACCCAGCCGGGCATAGGCTCTCCGTTAAGAAATACCAGATTCTGAAATTTCAGTTTGGTCATGAGCCGGGAGGAAAAAGTGAAATGCTGACGCATCAGCTCTTTTACGGAGCGTCCGGCTTCTTCTTCTGTTACGATATGTCTGAATTCTGTCATATGCTGCTGTTTCCCTTATAAACCTTATAAAAATTTACTTTTCGCTTTATCCCAGAATTGCAGATTTCCGAAACGAATCATATTTACCTTTTTCCGGGACAGGGTTATTTTAATTTCTTTTACCTGCTCATATTCTGCAATTCGCCCGTCGAAAACGACCGTCAGTTTGCTGTCTTGTGCTCCGCATGGACTGATGGACAGAGTGTCCGATCCAGGCAGCAAAATACTGGAGGTAAAGGAACGGTAGGCAATACTGTTCATAGGTGCGATTGGCGTAACCTGCAGCAGATGGAGCCGCGGATCGACAATACTTCCGCCCAGCGAGTAATTGTATCCGGTGCTTCCTGCAGGTGTGGCTACACAAAGGCCATCGCCGCTGAATCGCTCAATGAAGGAATCGTTGATTGAGATATTCAGATGCACCGGATAGTTGGGAAGGCCCTTTACCGCAATCTCATTGAGGCCGGTATGGCGGTATGTACCATCGGCAGCTGCAACGCAGCCTTTCACCGTACTGAAGGACTGCAGTGTGTAATTGCCCTGGTTATACTGATAGATCATTTCATCGATTTTTTCCGGCGGCACTTCCTGAAAGAAGCCCAGATGGCCGGTATTGATACCGACCACCGGTGTTTTCGGAAAGTCCAGATCCTGCATCAGATTCAGCAGGGTGCCGTCTCCGCCCACACAGAGAATCAGCTCCGTATCCTCACCGAATTCTTCATGGACCCGAAGACCGGATTTCATCAGCTTATTCCGGAGATTCTTTTCAATCCGGGCAGAATTTTCGGTTTTATTTGCATAGATAAAAACTTTCTTGTTCATACAGATGCTCCTGTCAGACATTTCAAATCATTTACATCAGTGTTTCAAGCTGGTCCACCAACTGGCGGAAGGTTTCCATGGCTAGACGCACCGGCTCCGGGGAAGACATATCCACGCCGGCGATTTTCAGCAGTTCCACCGGATAGTCGGAAGAACCGGACTTGAGGAACTCGATATATGCGTCGCGTGCCGGAGCGCCTTCCGTGAGGATTTTGCGGGAAATGGCAGTTGCCGCGGAATAACCGGTTGCATACTGATACACGTAAAATCCGCGGTAAAAATGCGGAATCCGTGCCCATTCGTAGCGGATATACTCGTCTGATGAAAGGGCAGGGCCGAAATAGTCCGTATTCAGTTTATCATAGGTTTCATTCAGCCACTGGGCAGTCAGCACACCGCCTTCTTCCACCTCTCTGTGTGCCAGGTGCTCGAATTCGGCAAACATGGTCTGACGGAACAGGGTCGTACGAAATTCTTCGATGTAATAGTTAATCAGGTACTTTTTCATTTCCGAATCCGTTTCCTTTTCCAGCAGGTACTGCATCAGCAGAGACTCATTGACGGTGGATGCCACTTCGGCTGTGAAAATGGAATGATCGCCGTAAACGAACGGCTGGTTGGCGCGAGTATACCAGGAGTGCATGGAATGACCCATTTCGTGCACGATGGTGAAAACATCTTTCAGCGAATTGCTGTAGTTCAGAAGCACATAAGGCTTGCTGTCGTAGGAACCGAAGCTGTATGCGCCGGACGTCTTTCCCTGATTTTCATAGACATCCAGCCAGCGTTCATCTACTCCTTTCTGCAGCTGGGATACATACTCTTCGCCAAGAGGAGCCAGACCGGCTTTCATGATCTCAACCGCCTCTTCATATGGAATCTCTTTCTTCGGCAGTTTCACCAGAGGAACATATATGTCGTACATTTTCAGTTCGTCCACGCCGAGAACTCGTTTGCGAAGCAGGATGTAGCGGTGAAGGTCCGGCAGATATTCGTGCACCACGGAGATCAGGTTGTCGTAGACATCTTCCGGAATGTTGCCGCCGGACAGGGCCGCCTGACGGGCAGAACGGTATCTCCGGATCCGTGCAGTGACCACATCTGTTTTTACGTTATAATTGTAGTTGGTGGCGAGGGTATTGATCAGAGCCTTGTAGGCTTCATACATGTTGGTAAAAGCCGATTTGCGGATTTCACGGTCATGGCTTTCCATGAAGGAGATATAGTTGCCGTGGGTCAGGGAAACCGGATCGCCATCTTCATCTGTAACGGTTCCGAAGGTCATATCCGCATTATTCAGCATGGTGAAGACATCATTGGTGGCTCCGGTGACTTCGCTCATCTGTGCCAGGATGTTTTCCTCCGCAGCGGTCAGGATATGAGCTTTTTCACGCAGTGCATCTTTCAGCATGAACTCATAGGTTTTCAGGTTGGGTTCTTCCTCGATATACGACAAAATCCGTTCTTCAGGCACTTCCAGCAGTTCCGGCGTGAAGAAGGACATGGCGGAACTGACTCTGGCAATGACAGAATTGCATTTATCATCCATAGCCTGGTATTTCGCCTCGCGATTGTCTTCGTCTTTTTTCATATGGGCATAGACAAAGGCATGCTCCAGCTTCAGCCAGATGGCATCGCGAAGCTGCAGCGCTTCTGCCAGCTTTTGCGCATTTACTGTGAGATGTCCCTGAAAGGCAGTAAATTGTTCAGCCTGCTGCAGGCATTCATCCAGATCTTTTTCAAACTGCGCTTCATCCGGATACATGGCTTCAATGTCCCACTTATATTTCTGTTCGATGTCTTTTCTCTTTTTTAAATTTTTATCCCCCATTTTTACCTCCTAAGCAGTAGATTAAAATCATAATTTATGGTAAAATATCATTCTTGATGGATACTGTTATGTAGTATACCATAAAATTACGGATTTTACAAAGAAATGACGAAAGGAATTTAACATATATGGATAACAGACCG
>JAEDMR010000160.1 GCA_016302925.1 Bacillota bacterium | reverse complement strand
GGATTCTTTCCCGGAAATAGGCAGAGCAGACCGCCCAGGAGCAGGAACGCTGCGAGAAAGCCTGCCGTCTTCAGCGGCAGAGTGGAAAACGCCAGGATACCGTCTGCCGCATACCGGAAAAGACGACAAATGTTCCACTTGCTGACACCCGCCGTCCGCTCCACATTTTCATAAGGGATCCAGCAGGTATGAAATCCCACGAAACTGAAAATTCCCTTCATATAACGGTTTCGCTCTTTCATGGAAAGAATGGCTTCCGCTACCTGACGCTTCATCATACGGAAATCCCCACAGCCGCTTTCCGTTTTCATACCGGTCAGCCCCCTGTAAACACGATAAAACATCTCAGACAGGGTTTTTCGGATCACGCTGTCCCCTTCTCTCCCTTGCCGTTTTCCTCCGCAGCAGTCATACCCTTCCTCTGTAATCATGCGATACATTTCCGGAAGCAGCGCCGGCGGATGCTGCAGATCTGCATCCATGATAACGCACAAATCCCCTTCTGCCTCCTGCAGACCTGCATACATGGCCGCTTCCTTTCCGAAATTCCGTGAAAAGATCACATAGCGCACCCGGTCGTTTTCCTCTGCCAGCTTCCGCAGCACTTCCGCTGTCCCGTCACTGCTTCCATCATCAACGAACAGAATTTCATACGAAAACTCCCGCTTCTTCCGTTCCTCTTCCCTCGTCATCTGCTCCAGCACCCTGCCGGTTTCCTGCAGGAAACGTCCTGCCGCCGCCTCTTCATTATAGCACGGAACAATCACACTCAGCTTACTCATGACCTGCCTCCCGAAAAATACCAACCTTGCATACCACATAATTCAGTACGACCGTAACAACACTTACCAGAATCTTCGCAAAAAATTCTGTCATGCCTCCCCCCTGTATGAGCAGCACCAGAAGCACGTTTTCTGCTGCCAGGGTTGCCAGTCTCGCCGCGGTGAAAGCAGCAAACTCCTTTTTCCAGTTTCCCCGGGACTGAAATACAAACTGCCGGTTCGCCCAGAACGCAAACACCACGGCACCGCACCATGCCAGGCTGTTGGCAATCAGATAATGAACTCCAATGCAGAGCAATCCTGCATAGATGACGTAGTTGACTGCAGTCGTCGCACCCCCTGTAAAAATATATCGAATGATTTCCGTCCAGTTTCGTTTCATTTTTTATCCTTCTTTCTTCTCAAAATCCATTCTCCGGATTTTATCGCCATCCAGAACGCAGTACCGGCAAGGCTGATAGCCAGTCCCTCCCGGAATCCCGGTGCCTCATAGCGGACCTCTATGTGGTGATACCCTGCAGGCATCTGCGCACCGACAAAGGCAGTGTTGACCTTTTGTACGTTCAGCGGCTTTCCGTCTGCCAGAATCTCATACCCCGCCCTGTAGGGAAACGAGGTCACAAGCCAGCCGTCTTTTTTCATTGCAACGGTTCCGCGAAACATGGTTCTGCCATCCGGCACATACTTTTCCGGCGATGCAGAGGTAAAGTCATACTTTTCCGCAATCTGTTTTTTCCGTTTCTCCCAGTCCATGGTCTGTATCTGTACGTCGCTGACGGAATATCTGCCGCCAGTTGCTTTCACTTCCGGCATGCTTCCCGGTTGTTTCGCCAGAATGAACTGGAAGTGATCATTTTCATTGGGATATGGCGCATTGGATCCGGAGAGTTTGTTCTTTATGTTCCCAATGGAAATGACGACTTCTTTTCCGTCTTTCTGCTCCACTTTCATCTGGAGTCGCAGTATTTCCCCATCCTTCTCAGACACCATATTCTCCTCCGCCGTTTTCCACGGAAAAATCTGCAGAAAGCATTCCGGTTCGTCTTTCTCTGTAAGAGGTGCTGATGTTCCATAGCAGACCGGAAGCACCTCCGGATTCTCTGCAAGTACTTTCCCGTTCTGTTCAGTCATGACCCGGTAGCCTGCAGGTACCTGGTCCGCTTCCGTTATCAGATATCGCACGCCCATGAACCAGAGAAACACCGGATTCTCAGCTGGAAGAAGCGCAACCCGGTTCTGAATGGAAATTGGATTTCCAATCCCATCATAGTAGAAGCGGCTGTACAAACTGCTGGAAACAGAGGAATACATTGCAGTTCTGCCCAGAAGCTGCAACCGGCTTCCCTCATCCCGGAGAACCGGCAGATTGCAGTTTACCAGGCTGTCAGAAAGGATCTCCAGGCGATAACATGCGGCATTCTCCGGACCGATATAGGTTTCCAGCTGCTGCAGCACTGCAGGGTTCTGTCGGTCATCACCTGCGGGGATCCATTTTTCATTGCAGTTTACCATCAGACTGACCAGAACCGCCGGAATCAGAACCAGAGGCAGCAGTCTTCTTCGCCTGCTTTCCTCCAATCGGAATGCTTTCATCTGCAGACAGCAGATCAAAACAATGAGAGGTACCAGCGGAATCAGAATTTTTGGCCGGGCATACAGAAATCCGTTCAGAACCAGCCAGATGGCAGGGATCATCAGACAGAACAGTACGGCAGCTGCCAGAAGACGGAGTTTGTCCCGTCTGCGTACCAGCGCCGATACAAGGCACAGCAGTGCGAAGCAGGTCATGCCGCATCCATAGGGCTGGTACAGCAGACTTTTGAATGTGACATCCACCGGCTGCAGCGGAATCTGCCGGAAACTTCCGGCATCCTTGGATCCGGCCAGAATGTCCAGCGCAGCAGGAAGCAGCAGAACCCCTGCCATGGCCACGGCAAGCACCGCAGCAAGAAGTCCCTGCATCACTGTTTTCCTCAGCAGAGCTGCCGCATTTTCACTTCTGCTTCCTTTCCAGTCTGTCAGCCGGTATGCTGCGTACATCCCGCAGACCAGCAGGCAGACCGGCAGGTAATAGAAGCTGTGCAGGGCGATCATCAGCAGAGAAACGGTCAGCAGGCTGTTTCCTTTCTGCAAGACGATACGGTCCACGCCCAAAAGCGCAAGCAGGAGAAACGGCATATAATTGACAAACATAATCTGATGATGGGCGTGAAAAAAGCATGACGCAGAAACCAGAAGCAACCCGCCGCAGAAGGAAAGCCGGGAGGACAGATTTTGGGAAGTAAGCCAGAAAAAACAGATTCCTCCGCTGGCCAGAACCTCCAGAATGCTGTACCCGGCGATCACATATTTCATTTCCACCTGCGGAAGCAGACAGGACAGCACCACATCCGGCCGGAGAAATCCGTAATAGGCGAAGTCATAGAGACTGCTTCCTCCCCCCGCCGGGACGAACTGGGGAAGCAGAGTTCCCTGCTCCAGCATGGTCTGACGAAGCAGTTCTGCCGCCCCCACATGCTGGCTGTACCAGTCCCCTTCCGAACCGAAAAAGGAGCCGCTGCAGACCACCGGAAGAAGCAGCAGAAGCAGGGTCAGCAGTTCCAGTCCTCCCAGCCACAGCAGCACCTGTCCGTCTGTTTTCTTCTTTTCTGTGTTTGCCATCAACCTCTTCATGTTTCGCTCCGATCCGTTTTTCCTCTTGGGAAGGAAAGCCGGACACGAAACTGATCGCAGTCAATCTGAATATCGAAGCTTCCGCCAAGCGCTCCGGTGTATGTGCTGACGATGGCCAGACCCAGTCCGTTTCCTTCCGTACTGCGTGCCTTATCGCCCCGTGCGAATCGTTCCACGATATCCTCCTTCGTGAAATCCATGCGGTAGCCGGACGTATTGGTGATCTCCAGACAGATTCTGTCCTCTGCGGCGGTGTCAGCTGCCTCGACCCGGGTTTTTATGAAAGCTCTGGTTCCGCTCGCTGCGTATTTCAGTACATTTTCGATCAGATTCTGGCAGATTCGGTACAGATGGACATGATCGCTGACCATATGTGTATCCTCCGCAGTCATCCATTTCACGAATTCCAGTCTGCTGCTGCGGATTGGATCCTCCATGTCCGCCAGGATCTGCTCCATAAGCATATTCAATTCCACCGTTTCCATCGTAAACTGCACGTTGCCGCTGCTTGCCTTGGCCAGACTGAACAGGCTTTCGATCATACTTTTCAGTTTCTCCGCCTTGTCAGAAATGACATCCACATAATCCCGGCTCACCGGATCCAGATCTTCTTTTTTCAGCAGTTCAATATATCCCACCATAGAGGTCAGGGGTGTCTTCAGGTCGTGAGACACATTGGAAATCAGATCCACCTTCAGCCGTTCGCTCTTGGCTGCCTTTTCGATGCTTTCCCGTTCCATCTGCACCGCCTCTGCCAGTCGCTTCTGACTGACTTCCATCATACCGGCTGCAACCTGATCCAACAGTCTCTGCAGAAATCGGAATGAAGACACCTGACAGAGACCATACTGCAGGATCACGGTAAACAGAAACAGATATCCGATTGACAGATTTTGAAAACGATAATAGGCTGTGTTGCTGGTCAGAAGATACAGGAAGAACAGTACCGCAATGAAAAACACAAGGCCAAAGACCAAGGTAAGTTCTTTCTGCAGGTGCTGCCGCATACCTTTCCACTGCGCATAGTCTTCCGTTCCGCCAGAACCATCCGGATGCCACTGCCCATAAGTCCGATTCAGCCAGAATGCAAACAGACCCCACAATCCTTTTCCCAGAAACACATTGGCGATCAGGCCGAAGAACCACACTGTCCGGGTAGAGGTACGGCACGCCTCCCGGAAGAGCGCCGCCAGAAGCAGCATCCCCAGTGTCACACAGATGCATGCCAGAATCAGATGCCGATATTCCTTCA
>JAEDMR010000159.1 GCA_016302925.1 Bacillota bacterium | reverse complement strand
CGGTTTTCTTTTTTTCCAAAAAAGTTTTCCTTTTGAAAACTTTTTAGTCAAAATGGAAAACCAGTTTCTGTGGCAGGACCCAGTCCCGTCTTCTTCTCCGGCGTCAACGAAATTTTATACATTAATACCGCATAATATATGCATATTCCCACATAAGCAGCTCGCCGGTACCGAAACCCGAATCTCCCGACCGCCTACGAAAAAAAACGCCCTGCGAATCGCGAGGCGTTTTTTCGTGCGTGTGTCACGCAAAATATCTGGTGATTTGTGGCAGGCTCGAACTGCCGACCTCTTGGTTGTCACCCAAGTGCTCTCCCAGCTGAGCTAACAAATCACAGTGCTTGGTACTTTCACAGTATACCACATGTTGCGCTGCAAGGCAAGCTGTATTCCGCAGAAATTCGTGGTGCAGAAAGCCTGCCTATTTCCAGTAATGCCTGTCATTATTCATCATATACAGAATCGCATTTACGATGCATGCTGCGATGTTGCTGCCACCCTTTCTGCCCTTTGGAATGATAAACGGTACGTTCGTCGACATGATCAGTTCCTTCGACTGCACCACATTGACGAAGCCTACCGGGGCACCGATAATCAGCAGCGGATCCACCTTTCCTTCTTCCATGAGATCATATAATGTAATCAGTGCTGTCGGGGCATTTCCGATGGCATAGATGAAAGGCTCTCCCATGGCCGCCGCCTTCTTCATACTTTCCGAAGCCCGTGTCATTCCGCTTTCTCTTGCAGCCGCCGCCACATCTTCATCGCTCATGAAGCAGTGCACCTGGCCGCCGTACTTCCCCAGAGAGACTTTGTTGATGCCTGCTTTGGCCATGTTTGTGTCGGTCACGATGGACGCGCCGCCCCGGATTGCTTCCATGGCTTTTGCCACCACATCATCGGAAAAGCAGAGGTTGTCTGCATAGTCGAAGTCTGCGGAAGTATGAATGCAGCGCTTGACAATGAGTTCCGTGTTGTTTTCAAAGGTCCTGCCGTTCAGTTCTCTGGTAATGATTTCAAAGCTCTTTGTCTCGATATCCTTTGGCTGTACATTTTCAATCTGTGTTCTCATAATCCTTCCTCAATCCCTTCCTCTAGAATTTCATAGATTTTTTCCATATCCAGGTGTTCTCGCAGGCCTGCGGCGAGAAGATCATACTGGGTTTCCTTGTACTGTGCATAGCTCAGCGCCCCCAGTTCACCCATTTCAACGCCTTTTCTTTCTGCCAGAACCCTGACAATGGTCTGTGCGATTTCCGGTCCGTCGAAGATGCCGTGTATATAGGATCCGAATACATTTTCCTTATATGCGCCGTCTTCCTTGGTTTCCCCTGTCACAACGTCCGTTACGGTGAGCAGATGTCTGGCTCCTTCCTTCAGGGTTGACTGTCCCATGTGAATTTCATAGCCTTCAGCCTGCAGCCCCTTTGTGCCCAGGGATTCGAATGCGGAACCTTCCAGGTGAAACGTACCTTCCACTCTGGTACGCGTCTTTCCATTCAGGAATACCGTTTCGACGGGAAGGAGCCCCATGCCTCGCACTTCTCCCGTGGTTTCGATTCCCATGGGATCCGAAAGGGTCTCTCCCAGCATCTGAAAACCGCCGCAGATTCCGAAAACCACCTTGCCTTCATGGGCCTGCTTCAGGATCGCTGCTTCCAGACCGTTCTGCCGCATCCAGAGAAGATCGGAGATGGTGTTTTTTGAACCCGGGATCACGATCATGTCAGGATTCTTCAGTTCCTGCGGGTTTCGGATATATCTTACGGAGACACCCGGAATGGTCTCCATCACATTGAGATCCGTGAAATTGGAGATTCTCGGAAGCCGTACCACCGCAATATCGATGAGATCTGCCTGATCCGATGCCGTCAGTCTTTCGCTCAGACTGTCCTCATCTTCCACGTCAATGTGCAGATACGGCGCCACGCCCACCACCGGAATACCGGCTTTCTCCTCCAGAATCGCAATCCCCGGATCCAGGATGGTCTTATCCCCCCGAAACTTATTGATGATGAGCCCCTTTACCATCTTTCTTTCGTCTTCTTCCAGCAGATCGACGGTTCCGATCAGCTGTGCAAACACGCCGCCCCGGTCGATGTCCCCCACCAGCAGAACCGGTGCCTTGGCCATCCGGGCCATTCCCATATTCACGATGTCTTCCTGCTTGAGATTGACTTCTGCAGGACTTCCCGCGCCTTCGATGACGATAATATCATTTTCTGCTGCCAGTCCTTCAAAAGCCTCCATCACATCCGGAATCAGATTGTGCTTGTATGCGAAGTACTCTCTTGCACTCATGGTGCCCCGAACTTCCCCGTTGACGATCACCTGGCTTCCGGTGTCGTTGGTCGGCTTCAGGAGAATGGGATTCATTCTCACATCCGGTTCGATGCCTGCCGCTTCGGCCTGCATCACCTGCGCCCTGCCCATTTCCAGACCTTTGTTTGTAATGAATGAATTCAGCGCCATGTTCTGCGACTTAAACGGCGCCACCCGATATCCATCCTGCTTGAAAATTCTGCATAAACCTGCCGTGATCAGGCTCTTTCCCACATTCGACATGGTTCCCTGAACCATTAATACCTTGGCCATGTTTCTCCTCTTACTTCCTTCAATGCTTTCAAAAAACCCACGTTATCCTCATGAAGCCTTACCGCCACCCGGAAATAGCCTTTGCCCAGTCCCGGATAGTTGCTGCAGTCCCGGATCAGGTATCCTTTTTCCAGAAGCCGGTCGTAAAGCTCCGGTTCCCCCCGGAAAAAAATATAGTTTGCTTCCGAATCGTAGACCCGGAGTCCTTCTTCTTTCAGGGCCGAGAGGAAAAAATCTCTTTCCTTTCGGATTTCTTCCAGAGAATGCTTCACATATTCTTTCTCATCCAGCGCTGCAATGCCGGCGCTCTGTGCCACCACCGATACGTTCCATGGCTGAACAAAATCCTCAAGCCTTGCGATCACTTCGTCGTCCCACGTGATTCCGTATCCCAGTCTCACACCAGCCATGGCATACAGCTTGGTAAAGGCACTGATTACAATGACGTTGGGATAGTCCTGCAGATGGGTTAGCCAGGTGTACTTCTTCCTTTCATCGATGAAGCTCATGAAGCATTCATCCAGTACCACCCTTACATTCTTTTCCCTGGCATGATCCAGAATGACACGAAGTTCCTCTTCCGCAAGGAAGGTCCCCGTCGGGTTGTTGGGATTACACAGAAACATCATGTCTACATCATCTGTAATCCTTTCATTGATTTTCTCTGTGATCCGGAAATCGTCGGTTTCCTCGGTAAAATACCTGTGAATCTCACACCCTGCTGTTTCCAGTGCCTGGGCATACTCTGCGAAAGATGGTGCAGGAACCAATGCCTTCTTCGGCCCAAGGGCCTGGGCGATGGCAAAGATGACCTCCGCCGCTCCGTTGCCGAAAAAGATTTTTTCTCCCGGAACCTTCAGTTCTTCTGCCAGTTTGCGTCGGAGTTCTGTACAATGTACATCCGGATAGCAGCTGACTGCACCGGCCGATGCGCAGATTGCTTTCCTGACCCCCTCCGGTACACCGAAAGGATTGCAGTTGGCCGAATAGTCCGTTACGTTTCTGTGACTGTATATATCGCCGCCATGCACGTTCTTCTTCATAAATCATTGCTCCTAAATCATGTATGCTGCCATCAGCCCGGCTGCAGTAAACAGTACTGCAGACATGATGCTTGCAAGATACATGAGTTTGTTCATTCTTCTGATATCCTCCACCTGGATTTCCCGTATGGGATCCCCGATAAACTGCTTCTCGTGGAGCTTGCCGAAGTAGTAAGCATTCCCCGCCAGCTGGATCTGCAGTGCGCCAGCTGCAGCTGATTCTGTCTGTGCAGAGTTTGGGCTAGCATGCTTCTTTCTGTCCCGCAGGAAAATCCGCTTCGCATCCTTTCCGCTGAAGTTTCCCAGGTATGCGGCCAGTATGAGCATGATACCGGCCAGTCTGGACGGAATGAAATTCGCCGCATCATCCAGTCTGGCGGCACATCGTCCGAAATACAGATAACGGTCATTTTTATATCCCACCATGGAATCCATGGTATTGATCCCTTTATACAGGAACATCAGGACAGGTCCGCCGATTACCATATAGAACATCGGTGCGAGGACGCCATCTGAGAAATTTTCAGCCACTGTTTCCACTGCAGCCTTGATCACGCCTTTCTCGTCAAGGGCCTGGGTGTCCCTTCCCACAATCATGGATACCGCATGTCTGCCGTCTTCCAGGGTTCCCGTCTTTAGTGCATGATATACTTTCATGCTCTCATCCTTCAGGCACTTCATAGCAAGAAGCTGATAACACAGGAATGCGCCTGCTGCCCACTGCAGAAGAGGATGGATCCGTCCTGTCACTGCGAGGATGACGACCGGAATTCCGCCGGAAACAACCAGAGTCAGCAGTACAAGAAGAACCCCTCCCGCAAGTTCACCGTGGGGTGTGGCTGGGAATCTTCTCCGTATATTTCGTTCAAAAAAAGAAATTGTCTTTCCGATGAAAATGACCGGATGATACAGCCATCTCGGATCGCCGATGAGCAGATCCAGAAGGAAACCAGCCATCAGCGCAGATGCATAATACTTGAGCATTCTGTCCTTTCTCCGTAGTTCTCACATTTTTTCATAAATGCTGCAGCAGCCGCAGGGTTTCCATAATAGTAAAGATGCGGGAAACCTGCAAGGAGGTTTTCTTC
>JAEDMR010000158.1 GCA_016302925.1 Bacillota bacterium | reverse complement strand
AAGATAGTAATTGTGGTTTATGTCATGCTTTTAGATTTCCATATCCAGCAGGTAGGAACTCAGGCCCTTTCCGTGCATGTCTACGGACAGGGAGCGGGTTACGCCGCCGCCCAGTGCTGCGTACATCACGAAGTTCAGTGCACAGATGTTCGGCAGCTCGTAACGAACGACTTCACCTTTTACGATGCCCTTAAAGTGTTCTTTAACTCTCTCCGGCGTTACTTTTTCCTTCAGGAGTTCATAGTCCTTCGGATCATACGCAATCAGAGAAATATTGGAAATGTTACCCTTATCACCGGTACGAGAATGTGCAATTTCCCAAAGTTTCATAATCATACTTCCTTTCTAATTCGCGCTGTACTATTTTACTTCAAATACTTCAACTTCCGGCTTTACATCATAGCGGCTTACCAAGATGGAAGCGACGGAAACAATTTCACGGGTCCGCTTCACTGCACCGCAGCCGCCGGCAGGTCCGTTGGTGTAAAGTGCTTCCACTTCGTTCGGCACCAGGTCTGCGATGGCCTTCGTCTTTGCCCTTCCTGCCGCGCGGACTCTGACTTCGCTCGGTTCATTGTATTTGAAATCCGGATTCCAGTACAGGCTGTTGCAGCCGATGATGTCGAACTTCATTTCGTCAAACTGTCCCGGAGCTACCAGTTCCAGACGTTCTTTCAGAATTTCCAGTGCCAGTTTGCCTCTTTCCAGACATCCCGGTCCGCCGTAGGAGATTTCGCCGTCGCCGATGAAACAGTCGCGATAACCGATGGAGCACTTGAAGGTTTCTGTCTTCGGTGCACCGGTTGCACCTTCTGCCTTTACAACATCCTTGGCAATCTGTGTAAACTTCACTTCCTTGAAGTTTGCCACCACATCCGGTGTGATGTACTTCGTCGGATCATGGATTTCATAGCAGATCTGCTCTGCACAGGTGTCCGGTGTCACCATGCCGCCGGAACCTTCTACCTTGGTAATGATGAAGGAACCGTCTTCGGATACTTCTACAATCGGGAAGCCCAGGTGTCCAACACCAGGCACATCCTTCTTTCCCGGCTCTGCATAGTAGCCGCCGGTCACCTGGCCGCCGCATTCCAGCAGATGACCGATCATGGTGCCTTTTCCCAGCTTGTCCCAGTCTTCCAGGCTCCAGCCGAATTCGTGAATGATTGGGGCCATGAAGATTGCCGGGTCAGAAACACGACCCGTGATGACGACGTCTGCACCCTGTTCCAGTGCTTTCAGAATTCCTTCCACACCCTGATATGCGTTGGCGGAAACGATTTCTCCAGGAAGTTCCCGCAGCGGTCTTCCTGTTTCCCATACTTCCGTATCCATGTACTTGTCGATAACCGGCAGCAGATCATCACCTGTCACGCAGGCGATTTTCATGCCCTTCAGTCCATGTTTCTCTGCGATTTCCACACATTTGGCGGCGGCGGCCTGCGGGTTTGCGGAACCCATGTTGGTGATCAGCTTTACCTTGTGTTCATAGCACAGCGGAAGAGCCTTTTCCATACGGTGCTCCAGCAGTCCGTTATATCCTTTCGTCGGGTCCTTCAGTTTCGCCTGCTGTCCGATGGCGATGGTACGTTCTGCCAGGCACTCATAGCTGATATAGTCCAGATTGCCTTTTTCAATCAGTTCCAGTGACGGTTCCAGACGGTCACCGGCATATCCGGCACCACTGCCGATACGAATGCTTCTCATGATAGTTACGTCCTTTCTTATTTTCTGTTTCATACAAATACATCATACAAATCCAAATTGTCTTACAGTTCGATACCGCCGGTGATCAGGCATACAACCAGCATCACGATGGTTACCAGGAATGCCAGCGGAATGGTCTTCTTCTGGTGCTCGCCCAGATCCACACCTGCCAGACCGATCAGCAGGAAGGTGGATGCAGTCAGAGGAGATACCGGGAAGCCGGTCGTCATCTGACCCAGGATTGCTGCACGACCAACGCTCAGCGCGCTGACTCCCAGTCCTTCTGCAGTCTGCGCCAGTACAGGCAGCACGCCGTAGTAGAAGGAATCCGGGTCAAACAGCAGGGATGCCGGCATGGAGATCACGCCCATGATCACAGGGAAGAATTTGCCCAGGGATGCAGGGATGACAGCTACCAGCGTTTCTGCCATGGCGGTGATCATTCCGGTTCCCTTCATGATACCGGTAAAGCAGCCTGCTGCAAATAATACGGAACACATCATCAGGCAGGCCTTGGCATGGGCATCCACTCTTGCCTTGGATTCTTTTACATTCGGATAGTTGATTACAGTTGCCAGTACATAGAAGATCATGAATACAACTGCCGGAGCAAATCCGGATTTCAGCAATGCAACGATTGCCAGAACAATCAGAAGAATGTTTACCCAGAACAGGTTCGGGCGGAGAAGCGCCTTTTCTTCATCGGAAAGTTCCGGTTCCACATATTTGGCGCCGCCTTCCAGCTGAATGGTACCCAGGCGGCTCTTTTCTGCTTTTCCCAGCATGAATGCAATGACAAATACACAGAGCATACCTGCGATGAAACCAGGCATTACCGGCATGAAGAATTCAGTTGCATTTTCCTGTCCCAGTGCCGTGGCTGCACGAATGGTCGGGCCGCCCCACGGCAGGATGTTCATGGTACCTGCGGAAAGTGCCACGATGGTTGCCAGAGTTCCTCTGCGCATGCCGATGGCATCATACAGCGGCAGCAGAGCCGGTACGCAGATCAGGAAGGTGACTGCACCGGATCCATCCAGATGCACGATAGCTGCCAGCACTGCAGTACCCAGTGCGATCTTCACCGGATCGGTGCCCACCAGACCGATGACCTTGTTGATAATCGGACGGAAGGTTCCGGCATCCGTTAAAATACCAAAGAACAGAATGGAGAAGATGAACATTACGCCGGTGGCTGCAACGGAACCGATGCCGCTTGCTCCTGTAATGTATCCGCCCAGGTTCTTGATGTTCTGCATCACATCCACAACGGTGGGCTCTCCTTCTGCAACTTCTGTCAGACGGAAAAAGGATGAAATAATACCTGTCACAACCGGAACTGCAATCAGTGCAACCAGCGGTGACGCTTTTTTAGTCATGATGAGCGCAAGCATCACGATGACCGTGAGAAAGCCTAAAAACGCTAACATAATTTTTTACCTCCATAATTTTACTCTTTCAGACTCACGTCTTTTTCTTTTCGCCGCCATATAAGAGCAAAACCCGTGCCAAATATTTCACAAAGCGTATGAATGGCTGAATTCCAACATTTTTCCTGTGCCATGCTGAACGCGTTCTTCGCTTTGAATTCCACACAATTCTAACATTTTAGAATCATTGCATGCCGAATTTCGCATTTTCCCTTTATTTTTCAATAAAAAAACAGATTCTAATATTTTAGAATCCGTTTCTATTTTTTTAGAATTACCGATCCGTCGGGAAGATCGGATGCTGCAGCTTGTTATATAGTGTGGCAAGGGAAATCCCCAGCGCTGCCGCAGTCTGTTTCTTTCCCTCCAGCGTATTGCCGTGACAGAGAAGTGAACGCTCAATTTCTCCCCGTTCAAATCTTCTGACTCGTTCTGCAAGTGTTTCTTTTTCACTTTTCGCCGATTCACGCACCAGATTGGCCGGCAGAGAAGCCAGCACAATGGTATCCTCCTCGCACATATAGGCTGAAAACTCCAGCACATTCCGCAGTTCCCGCACATTGCCCGGCCAGTCATACTGTTTCAGGCACGCCATCGCTTCATCTGCAATGTAAAGCTGCCTGCGCTGGCGATGCCGGATTTCATTCAGGATGGCATCGATAATCGCAGGAATATCTTCCCGCCGCTGCCGGAGAGGCGGTATCTGAATGACCGAGGTGTTCAGCCGGTAATACAGGTCCTTTCGGAATTTCCCCTGGCGGATGTATTCTTCCAGATCTGCATTGCAGGCACAGACGATACGTACATCGATGTCCCTTTCTTCCAGACCGCCCACCGGGCGGATCTTTCGTTCCTGCAGGGCGCGGAGCAGTTTGGCCTGCAGCCCCAGATCCATTTCGGAAATCTCATCAAGGAAAAGTGTCCCGCCCCTGGCAGCTTCCATCAGACCGATCTTTCCGCCTTTTTTCGCACCGGTAAATGCCCCTTCCACATAGCCAAACAGTTCGCTTTCCAGCATGTTCGCCTGGAAGTTCGCACAGTTCACTGCCAGAAACACAGACTGATTCCGGCTGCTGTGATTATGAATTGCCTGTGCATACAGTTCCTTTCCTGTGCCGCTTTCTGCCTGCAGGAGCACCGTCAGATCACTTTCGGCGATTTTCATTGCCAGCTGCTTCGTCTTAACCGAGGCGGGATCTGCCGCTGCAATGCTGTCGAAGGTGTAGGTTGCCGCGTTTTTATTGGCCTGCCGAAGCACCTGCTGCCGCATCCTGGCTTCATACTTTTCCAATTCGTTCCTTGCTTTCTCTGCTTCACTCATAAAGGTAATGACCGAGATGCCGCCAACGATTTCCCCTTTTTCCCGCAGAGGATACATATTCACGAAGTATGCTTCCTCCAGGCCTTCCAGCCGCTGGGCATGAAGCACCGGTTTCCCGGAGGCTACGACAGAGGGCAGCTGGGCATGGGGGCGGAAGTCGCGCAGGATTCTTCCCTCGATTTCATGCTGCTCCATCTTGAGGAAGCTTCTGTAGGCTTCGTTTGCAAATACGACTTTTCCTTCTGCATCGATGATGAGGATTCCTTCTGCAAG
>JAEDMR010000157.1 GCA_016302925.1 Bacillota bacterium | reverse complement strand
TCTCCTTCTTCGTCAGAACACCGATCATCTGCAGCATCTCTTCGTCCATGGTTTTGGCGTCGTGGGGATGGACGCCCACCGCGGCATAGCACCACGGATTTTCCTGGGCGTCCTTCACCGCCTGCAGGGAGCTGGGCAGGTCGAAGCCGATGTCCATCACGCAGGCCACGTCGGATGCCTCAATGGCCGCGATCAGCTGCTGCCGCTCCGCCTCGGTGTAGGTTTCATTATTAATATGTGTATGGGAATCAAAAAGCATGCGCATTCTCCTTTCGGTCGAACGGTCCTCAATGGACTGCCCGCAATGGTCTGCCCGCAATGGTCTGCCCTCAATGGACAACAAGGAGGGGCAAATTTCTCGCCCCTCCGATGGTTGCTGTAGTTACTGTTATGATGGAATGGTGCTTTGCAGAAATACACCTCGCACGTGCTCCGCTCGGATGCGTGTTGCAGATGCTCCGCACGCTCAAAATGACGCAAATCATGGTATTTTCGCTCCATTTGCGTCACCCGCAGTACAATTCATCGGGGAATCGTCTGCGAATTCCTTTTATTTTACAGTTATTTACTTGTATTTTTATACTCAAATGGATACAATTCTCATTTTCCTTCCATTTTCACCCTTCTGCATCGCCGATTTGACCATGGGCCAACGCTGCAGTCGGTTGACTGTGACGCAAATCTTCTTTTCATGAAGGGTTTTGCGTCATTTTTTGCTGTCAGGCTGAGCACCGCACGCATCCTGGACCCGTTGCCCGGCACCGCCCGCCGTCCCCGGCTGCGCCAGCCTGCCCCGGCCGTGCCGCTCTTACGTCACCGGATTTCCGTCTTCTGCAATGGTGGTGACGATTTCGCACCGGTCTCCGTTGTCAGCAAACAGCAGCATGCCCTTGGATTCCATGCCCCGCAGCTGTCTCGGCTTCAGGTTGGCCACCACGATGACCTTTTTGCCTACCATTTCTTCCGGCTTGAAGTATTCTGCCACACCGCTGACGATCTGGCGGCGTTCGGTTCCCAGCTTCACCTGGAACACCAGCAGCTTGTCTGCCTTCGGGTGCTTCTCGGCACTGAGGATGGTGCCGACGCGGAAGTCGATCTTGTCAAAATCGTCATAGACGATCTCCGGCTTCAGTTCCAGCGGAATGTTCTCCGGCTCAGCCGCAGCCGGCGCATCCTTGGCTGCGCCCAGAGCAGACAGTTCTTCCAGTTCCTTTTCGATGTCCAGACGCGGGAAGATCGGATCGCCCTTCTTCACCTGCTCGCCGTACATCATGTCGAACTCGAAGGCGTCTTCCCAGACCACATCGCTGTACCACAGACCCAGCTGCTTGCGGATTTCCTTGGAAGTGGTGTGCATGAACGGATAGATCAGCACCGACACGATCCGCAGAGTTTCTGCCAGATTGTGCATTACCGTATCCAGTTCCGCCTTCTTTTCCGGATCCTTTGCCAGGATCCAAGGTGTCTTTTCGTCGATATACTTGTTGGCTCGTCTTACCACAATCCAGATTTCTTCCAGTGCCATGTTGAAGGCGAATTTATCCATCTGGGTTTCCACCTTGGCAGCTGCACCGGTGGCGATGGACTTCAGCTCACGGTCGATGTCGTCTTCCGTCTTGCTTTCCGGAACGAAGCCGCCGCAGTATTTCTCGATCATGGAAACGGTTCTGGAAACCAGGTTGCCCAGGTCGTTGGCCAGATCGTAGTTCATTCTCTTCAGCATCACCTCATTGGTGAAAACGCCGTCCTGTCCGAAGGTGTATTCCCGCAGCAGGAAGTACTTCAGGGCATCGATACCGTAGCGGTCGATGAGGATGACCGGGTCCACCACGTCCTTGCCCTTGGCCGCTTTGGACTTGGAAACCTTTTCGCCGCCCAGCAGCAGCCAGCCGTGACCCAGAACCTGCTTCGGCAGAGGCAGGTCTGCACTCATCAGCATGGCCGGCCAGATCACCGTATGGAACCGGACGATTTCCTTGCCCACCAGGTGCACGTTCGCCGGCCAGTATTTGTCATACAGTTCCGGTTCATCCGGATAGCCCAGTGCGGTGATATAGTTGGTCAGCGCATCCAACCATACATAGATGACATGCTTTTCATCGATCGGAACCGGAATCCCCCAGTCAAAGGTAGACCGTGAAATACAAAGATCGTCCAGCCCCTGTTTCACGAAGGAAATCATTTCATTTCTTCTGGATTCCGGCTGCAGGAATTCCGGATTGTTCTCGAACAGATCCAGCAGCTTGTCCTGATATTTGCTCAGTTTGAAGAAGTAAGCCTCTTCCTTGGCAGGCTGCACCGGCCGTCCGCAGTCCGGACAGCAGCCGTTCACCAGCTGGCTCTCGGTCCAGAAGGATTCGCACGGCGTGCAGTAAAGCCCCTCATACTCTCCTTTATATATATCACCTTTTTCGTACATCTTCATGAAGATTTTCTGTACCCGCCGGATGTGGCGCGGCTCGGTGGTCCGGATGAAATCATCGTAGGAAATCTCCATGGTAGCCCACAGCTTCTTGATGCCGTCCACCACTTCATCCACATATGCCTGCGGTGTCACACCCTTGGCGTCTGCCAGGGTCTGAATCTTCTGTCCATGTTCGTCAGTTCCGGTCAGGAATCTTACATCATATCCAGAAAGCCGCTTGAACCGTGCCATGGCGTCCGCCATGACGGTGCAGTAGGTGTGGCCGATGTGCAGATTGCTGCTCGGATAGTAAATCGGCGTAGTGATGTAATAGGTTCCTTTTGATCCTTTTTTGTCTGTCATTGTTTATAGTCTCCCTTCATCTCCCCCTCGAATGAGAGAGGGCAGTTTGCTGGTGCCGCTTCCTGTGCGGCGCATTTTGGTGCCGGCTTCGTTCCGTCTTCATCCAGTCTGACTGCCGGCATTCCTACCTTATAGAATATCACAGTCTCAGCGCATTCGTCAATCCTTCGGGAAATATTCTCGCCCCACTTACCGGAACGAGAAGTACACTTGTCCCGCCTTCAGCTTCGTTCCCTTCAGCAGTGCCATCTCCTCCACCGTAACCAGCTGGAAGCCCTGCTCCACAAGCTTTGGTATAAAGCGCTTCGACGCCTCTGCCGTAGATGCATAAAGATCATGCATCAGGACGATATTACCGTCCTTCGCATGCCGCATGACTTCCCTGTAGACGGATTCCGCATTCCTTGTTTTCCAGTCCTGGGTATCCACATTCCACAAAATCACAGGCATCCCCACTGTCTTTTTCACCGCATCGGAGGCGTTTCCGCCGGGTGTTCTGGTAATGACAGGCGCTTCCCCCACTGCCTTCTCCACAGCCGCATTGCACTTCTTGATCTGCTGCCTGATTTCTTTGGACGTCAGTCCGGAATAATAGGCATGCGAATATGAATGGTTTCCGATCTGGCAGCCCATTGTGCGTGCCCGGTTTATGGTTTTCGAATAGGATTTTACCCGGTTTCCGATGACAAAGAACGTAGCCAGACCGCCGTTTTGTTCCAGCGTATCCAGAATGGCGGCCGTGTTTGCCGACGGACCGTCGTCATAGGTCAGGCAGATCGCCTTCTTATCTCCATAAACCGTACGCAGAAGTACGCCGCTCTCATCAAAAGTGTAAACGTTTCCTCTGATTTTATGTATGCCGGTATACAGTTTTCCGGTGGTTCTGCCAAGATAATACCGGTTTCCGCCAATGGTCTGCCAGCCCCTATACAGCTTACCCGTTTTTTTGCCGAAATAATAGGTATCGCCATCGATGGTCTGCCAGCCTTTCAGCATTACCCCGTCCAGATAATAGAAGGTTTCTCCGGATACATCTGTCTGCCACCCGTTCAGCACAGGCGCCTCGCTGTCCCCCGGCAGCTCGGTTTTCCCAAGCAGCTCGGACGATCCCGCATCGGACATCCCGGATGCAGATGACGGAGCCGGATTCACTGTCTCCTTTGCCCAGGAAACCCCGGAAAATGCAGTCATGATCAGCATAACCGCAAGCATTGCTGCAATGATTTTTTTCATTCTTTCTTCATCCCCTTTCGAATATTGCTTGTGCACTATTCATGTTATTCGAAAACAGAAAAGTCGTCAAGGAAAATTGCAGAAACTGTCGAGAATTCTGCCGATTGACAGCATGTCCACTGCGCCATCCAGGCTGTCAGCCGTCAAAATCAGATTCTTCCCCGGCAGAATCCCGTTCCGAATATAGAGTTCCAGCTTTTTCAGCGCCTGCTGCCTGTATTTTTCCTGACTCAGCAGCCCCAGATGCTCCCAGTAAATCCACTTTTCCTCCGGTGCGTTCTTATATGGCAGCAGAATGAAGTCGGTGTAGACCGTGACGCCATATCCATCCGCCCCGTACAATGTAATCCCCTTTTCATACATAATATAATATCCTTTCGCATATGCCAGTTCTGCAATGGCAGCCTCAATACGCGACCTCACCACAAGCCCGAAGCTGGTGGTATGGATCAGATTCTCCCGGAAATACGGATTTTCAGACTGGGCAAAACGGTTACCTTCCTCTGCGTTTTTTCCCGACCCGGATTCCTCGGCCCGATAGCTTTCCGGCAGCCGCATTTTCAGTGAATCCGGATCATAAGGCTGATACACATGCAGAAAACGATCCAGTGCCTGCAGATTCCTTTCCAGAACCCTTTTCCCTTCTGCACAAAACCGCTGATGCTGCAGCTTCTTCACCAGCTCCGTCGGTTTCCTTCCCAAAAAAACCTCCCGTCTGCTCCCCTGCGGCTTCACGTAATACTCCCGTTTTCCG
>JAEDMR010000156.1 GCA_016302925.1 Bacillota bacterium | reverse complement strand
AACCTGGTATCTGATGCCTTTAAGCTGCCGAAAGGAACCGACGAAGAAAAAGCGGCCAGAAGCAAAGCCATTGCGGCGGCGACCCTGACGGCAACCGAAGTACCGTTTGAGACACTGATGCTTTGTGCGGAAGGTCTGAAGATTGCAGAAAAAATCGTAGGAAAGTCCAACCCGAACGCTGCATCCGACCTGGGCGTAGCGGCACTGAACCTGCTGACCGGACTGAAGGGAGCATGGCTCAATGTGCTGATCAATCTGCCGGGTGTAAAGGATGAAGCGAAAAAAGCGGAGTTCATGACCGGGCGGAAGCGGATCATCGAAGGAGAAGCTACCGCTGCAAGAATTTATGCAGAAGTCAGCGCGATGCTGTAAAAAAAACTGAGGAGGAAATCATGGCACAGATTATTGAAAGCATTCCAAATATTTCGGAAGGAAGAAACCAGGAAGTCATTGAGGCCTGCGTGGACCAGATCCGGACCACACCGGGCTGCACTCTTCTGAACTATTCATCTGACCCGAACCACAACCGGACCGTAATTACATATATCGGTGACGCAAAGGGTGTAGAAGAAGCCAGTGTGAAACTGGCGAAGAAGGCCGTGGAGCTCATCGACCTGACGAAGCATGAAGGAGAACACCCGAGAATGGGCTGCGTGGACGTGATGCCGTTCGTTCCGATTAAGGATGCCAGCAATGAAGAATGTATTGCTCTGTCACAGGTGATTGGAAAGAGAATCGCAGAGGAAGCCGATCTGCCGGTATTCCTGTATGAACTTTCTGCCAGCCAGCCGAACCGAAAGAACCTGGCGACCATCCGAAAGGGCCAGTTCGAAGGTATGGCAGAAAAAGTGCAGCAGGAAGAATGGGAACCGGATTTCGGTGGCAGACGGATTCATCCCACCGGCGGCGTGGTTGCAGTAGGTGCCAGACCGCCTCTGGTGGCATATAATCTGAATCTGAACACATCGGATGTGACCATCGCCAGCAAAATCGCTAAGATTATCCGGGAAAAAGACGGCGGTCTGAAGTGCGTCAAGGCCATGGGCTTCATGCTGGAAGATAGAAATATCGCCCAGGTTTCCATCAATATGACGGATTTCCGCGTGACACCGCTCTATCGTGTCACCGAACTGGTGAAAGCGGAAGCAGCCAGATACGGCGTACAGGTCATCGGGACGGAGGTCATCGGGCTGTGTCCGATGAAAGCACTGGTAGATTCTGCCGAATATTATCTGCAGATTGAAAACTTCGACTTTGACAATCAGGTGCTTGAAAATCATATCCTGTAATGGTAGAATAAGTATGCAGTGTACTGCAGAAAAAATGATACAGGATGCACCATAAGGAGAAGAAAAAATCATGGCAGAAAAAAAAGAGTTTTCCAGTTCCTTTTCCCTGACTGACGAGATTGCTGACATAGTACGGGATCGGATTTTGAAGGGCGAATATGAAATCGGTGAAAAGATTAAAGAAAATCAGATCGCCTCTGAGCTGAAGGTGAGCCGCACGCCGATCCGCGATGCCTTCAAGCAGCTGGAAAACGAAGGGTTGATCGATTATGTCCCGAACCGGGGATGTTTCGCCAAGGGCTTTACCCAGCAGGATGTGGATGATATCTACGCAGTCCGCACGGCCCTGGAGCAGCTGGCGGTGGAACGTGCCGTGCAGCGGATCACGGAGGAGGAGCTTGCCGAGCTGGAAGAACAGTGGGATCTGATGGAATTTTATGCAAAGAAAAAGGACAGCAAAAAAGTCCTGGAGCTGAACACATCATTCCATGATGTAATCTATACTTCCACCAGAAGCCGGTTCATGGCACAGGTACTCCGGTCCTATAAGGATTACATCGATAAAACCAGGAAATCTGTCTTTTATGATGATACATATCTGGATGCGATTCTGGTGGAGCACCGGGAGATCATGGAAGCCATCAAGGCACGGGACCGGGAAAAGGCTGTGGCTGCGGTTTCCTTCCACCTGAAGAGATCTCAGGATCGTGCAGAAACCATGTGGAATCTGAAGTGAGAACTCTGCTATGAGTGAAAAAAAAAGAAGAAAGAATCTCGTTTATCGGCTGCTGAGCCTGATCTGTATTGCGGTTTTTCTGTTTTCACTGGTAAAACTGGTGAAGATCTGGATGGAATACAGGGAAGCGGAAAACTTTTATGATTCTGCGGCAAGCGAGTATACCAGTCAGAACGAATGGAAAAAGCTGAACGGGGATGAAGTGGAGGAAGGTACGCCGATTTCTGTGGATTTTTCCGAACTCCTGACCATCAATGAGGACATCATTGGGTGGATCTACATGGATGATACCGTGGTGAGTTATCCGCTGCTCCAGGGAGAAAACAATTACTACTATCTGGATAAAACCTACTACAGAAAATATCTGGCATCAGGCAGTATCTATCTGGATACGGGAAATGAGCGGGATTTCAGCGATTCCCACAGCATCATCTACGGACACAACATGAAAAACCATACCATGTTCGGTGATCTGGATGATTTCATGGATGCAGATTATCTGAAAGAACATCAGTATGTAGACATCCTTCTGACCGATGGATCCTGGCTGCGATATAAAATTTTTTCTGTCTACAGGGCGGATGTGGAGGACGGAACCTACGATGTGCCGCTGAACGGGAAAAAGGCGTTTCGCAATTTCCTGAAGCTTGCAGAGGAAAAGAACATGCATAAGGACAGTGATGTGAAGTTCCCGAAGGTGGATACAGAAGATAAAGTGATCACCCTGTCTACCTGTACGGAAGACTCAGCCAATCTGGAACGATTCGTGCTGACAGCAGTGCTGGTGGGTGTGGATGGAAAGCCTATACTTTCATAAAGAAACAGAAAGAGACAGCAAAAAAGGAAAAAGACCTCATACGAGGTCTTTTTCCCTGAAAGTGTGTGTGTATTCAATAAAAGAAGGAAAGTTTGCATAAGCTATAGCATCTTCTTGCCTTTGCATACAACTATAATAGCATACAATTGTGAAGACACTATGTGTATTTTACCATGAGTATGTGGCAAAGTCAACAAATTCCCAACGAATTTCGTCATTTTCTGCAATAATCACCTGGTCTGCGGGAACGGATGGAATTTCACCGTTTACTTTAAATATCCATCCGGTGGTTTCCGCATAATCCTTTTCCGTGAGACCGCCGATTTCTGTCACATAAGATTTATCGGTATCAATAGTGATGGAAATGTCGTTTGAAACACAGAAAAGCTCGGTAGCCTCCAGCACGGTGGAACCTTCCTCTGCGATGAAGGAGACGGGCGAAATGCTTTCAAAACCGTCATTTTCAGCATCCTCCAGCCCGATAAACAGTTCCATGGTCAGATTCACCGGATTCACCACCGGTTCGTCTGCAGGTGCATCACTCGAACTGTTTCCACAGGAAACCAGCGTGAACGCCAGCAGCAGAACCAGTATCAGATTTAAAACTTTCAATTTCATTTTCATTACCTCCCCATAATAACATGTCGAGCCCCTTTAAAGAAGCATGGACGTCATCATACTATACATTTCTTCCACCTGCTCTGCCTCCACATCGTAGATGATTTCACCGCCGAGAACCGTCATGTCCGCATGCATTTTCGCGAAGGTGCGCAGGTCCTTATTGAGCGGATTTTCTTCAAATACGGTGAAATCCGCAATCCGCCCTTTTTCAATCATTCCAAGCTTTTCTTCCATTCCGATCACTGCAGCTGCCCGCAGGGTTATTTCTTCGATAGCCTCTTCCACGCTGTGTACAGAACCAGCCGTTGGATGGGAAGCATCCAGACAGGTGCCCCAGGTGGTCAGAACCTCGTCACAGTGCTGCAGTGTCTGCTTCATTTCCTCTGGCAGAGAGCAGTCAGAAGCGATGGTGATCACATTTTTATATCCCTTTCCGCGGACTACTTCCAGGCTCAGGTAAGCCTTCTGCAGATCGGCCTGTTCAATGGCCTCGATAAACAGGTCGTAACCCTTGTCGCAGACCTCCAGCATAATCTGATTCAGTGCATCCTGGGAAAACTCCATTGGAGAGTTTTCCTGATCCAGGTACAGGTTCAGGGTTCTGGCCTGAATCATATCGCCCATCTCATTGCAGTTGGTCTTTCTGCGCATCAGCGTATGGAGCAGTCCTCTCGGATTCAGCGGCCGGTGCATGAAGAGGGATCCGAAGAACCGCTGCTTCAGCTTCCCCTCGTTATATAATCCGATCATGGAATCCTGATACAGCCCCTCGAAATAGTCCGGTGTCTGCTGATTCAGCACGGTGGTAATGCCTTTGTCACAGAGCTCCTCAATCTCCTGGGCCACAGCCTCTTCGATTTCCTCGAAATCAAAAGGAACCAGCAGATTCAGCACATATCCCACGGTGACGATTTCCACACATTCCTCTTCTGCAGTTTCCGTGATGATGGTTTCCGCAGCAGAATTGACCGCACAGCCCAGACCGCCGGTGCAGAGAAGCAGAATCGGACGATCGGAACAGCATTCGTCTAAATCTTCCTTTGAAGGCTCCATATCCTCCCGGTATCCGTAACCGAAGATCACTTCCTCGTCATGACTGTCCGCCCAGTTGCAGACCTTTCCGCAGATTTCGTCCGCATCCCGGCAATCCGAAAGATCCAGAAAACGTCCTGCGAATACATTTCTGACAGGGCTCCTGTGTATATCGATGAACCCCGGAAACATGTATTTCCCGTTGAGATCTACCACCCGGGTATCCTTACCCGTGATCTCTTCCATGGCTTCGAACTCGCCT
>JAEDMR010000155.1 GCA_016302925.1 Bacillota bacterium | reverse complement strand
AAGGGCGGATCATCTGCGATGATCCATTTTCCCGAAAGGTCATCCAGGGGAAAGTCGACAAGGTGCATTGCCCCATCTTCGGCAGGCGTCTCCGCAGAGCCGGCTGCCGTCCGCCAGACCGCCCAGTTGATCCCCTTATGGAGATTGACCAGGGGCGGCAGGGGCCGCCCCTGCAGGTAGATTTGAAAGAAATCGGTGAATCGATTTCCGCGGAACCGGAGATCCAGCCCCGCGCTGAAGAAGCCGCCGGCTTCGCCGGCGGCGGGCTGCCGCAGTTCCACATATGCCGCACCGGCTTCCAGGCCAGCGCTTCTTCCCCCGTTCTGCTCTTTGACCTGCTCCTTCGCGACATTTTTCGACAATAAACAAGCCAGGGACATGGCCACAAAGGTAGTGCCTGCGCCCCGGCTGATGCCGACTACAGCAATTTTCTTTTTTTCGTTCCGACAGGACAGATTCCACACAGGTTCTTCAAGCTGTGCTTTGTCTTCCCATGCTGTACGCTCTCTGAAAAAAATACGTTCCATCTGTTTTGCTCCGTTTCCACGGGCAAAATGCATATCCTCTTTTTCTTTCCCCTCTATCTTACTGCAGGAAGCAAATTCTGTCAATCATTTCCATGCTGTTTCTGTGCGAAATATTCCAGAGCTTCCCGGTATCCGTCGAAGCCTTTGCCGCAGATCATCTTTTCCGCAGCCATAGACACATAGGAATGCTGCCGGAATGACTCCCGGGTTCGGATGTCGGTCAGATGTACCTCCACCGCCGGAATGGCTACTGCCTTCAGGGCGTCCAGAATAGCCACACTGGTATGGGTATAGGCCGCCGCATTGATGACGATGCCGTCGGTATTTCCGTAGGCTTCCTGGATTCTGGTGACCAGGTCACCTTCGTGATTGGACTGATAGACCTCCACTTCCAGGCCCAGTTCTGCTGCCCACCCGTGGATGGACTCCACCAGGTCAGCGTATGTCTGATGCCCGTATAGTTCCGGCTCCCGGATTCCCACGAAATTCAGATTCGGTCCGTTTATCACAAGTATTTTCATATAGTCTGTCTCCTCTCTTATGCCTGCGTGCCGTCCAGCAGTCCATCCAGCACTGCCAGTGCTGCTGCCGCTTCCACCACTGGGACTGCCCGCTGCACGATACAAGGGTCATGGCGACCTTTGATTTTCAGCTTCGCATCGCAGCCGCCGGACAGGGAAACGCTGTCCTGCTCCTTGAAAATAGAAGGCGTCGGCTTCACTGCAACGCGGAATACCACCGGCATGCCGCTGGCAATACCGCCCAGAATGCCGCCGTGGTTGTTGGATTTTGTCCGGACGGTTCCGTCTTCATCCACAAAAAACGGATCGTTGTTCTGACTGCCCCGCAGTGCCGCACAGGCGAATCCGTTGCCGAACTCGATGCCCTTCACAGCAGGAATGCCGAACACCGCCTGGGAGATCCTGCCCTCCATGCCGTCAAACATGTGGTCGCCGCAGCTTCCTGCCGGCAGCCCTTCCACCACGCATTCGATGATGCCGCCTACGGAGTCGCCCTCCGCCTGCGCCTGGGCCATAGCCTGCATCATGGCTTCCACTCCCGCTTCGTCCACGGTATGGATGCCGGTCACCGGATCTGTCCCAGCGTCTCCGCGCACGCCGCCTACGGCAATCATCTGCGCCGTCACCGTAATGCCCCGACGCTGCAGAATCTGTTTGGCCATGCCGCCGGCTGCACAGAGCGGTGCCGTCAGTCGTCCGGAAAAATGGCCGCCGCCCCGCAGGTCCACGTTGGAGCCATATCGCATCATTGCCGCGAAATCTGCATGGGCAGGCCGCGGCACATCTTTCAGGTTGTTATAGTCTCCGGATCGCTGGTTGGTATTTTCAATCATCACGCAGACCGGCGAATTGAGAATCTTATATTTCTGTCCGCAGCCCTGCCCGCTCGGCTGTCCGCTGCCGTCCGCATCTGCTCCCGGCTGCTCCGCCGTCTGCTCCAGCATACCGCTGAGGAACACCGGAATATCCGGTTCCTTCCGCGGCGTGGAATATTTTTTCCCCACAGCGGACCGCCGGGCCATGAAGGCCAGCAGCTCATCCATATCTATGACCTCTCCTGCCGGAAAGCCCTCAGCCACCATGCCGATGGCCTTTCCGTGGGATTCCCCGTAGATGGTTATTTTCAGTTTTTTTCCGTATGTGCTTCCCATAATTGTTCTCTCTCCTCGAAAAATCCCGGATAGGATTTATTGACAGCCTCTGCCCCGGTGATCACCACCGGTCCGCTGCAGATGGCCGCTGCCACCGCAGCACTCATGACAATGCGGTGATCTCCGGCGCCGTCTACGGTGCCGCCAGACAGATATCCGCTGTCGCCCTGGCCGCGGATCACCAGGAAATCTTCTCCTTCGTCCACCGGGCAGCCCAGCGCCTGCAGCATGGAGGTCACGGTTTGCAGCCGGTCGCTTTCCTTGATTCGCAGCCGTCCTGCGTTATAGATTCTGGTATCTCCGGCAGCCGCTGCCGCAACCACCGAAAGAACCGGCACCGCATCCGGAATATCTGCCACATCGATCTCCGTTCCATGGAGCTGCATGCCCTTCGGGCAGCGGCAGGTGACGCTGCCCGAAGCCGCATCTTCTTCCACCTCTGCACCGAACTGACGCAGTACCTGACAGATGGCCATATCCCCCTGTACCGACCGGAGATTCAGTCCCCTCACCGTCACCGGGCCGCCGCCTGCGGCTCCGGCCGCCAGCCAGAATGCCGCATTGGACCAGTCGCCTTCCACTTCCATGGATGCAGGTCCACGGTAAACCTGTCCGCCCGGGATGCGAAACCGGCAGGTAATGTCTGTGCTCTTTCCGGATGTGCTGTCTCCGACTGCATCCGGCGCTCCTGCCCCGTCCGGCACTTCCTCTTCAATCCGTATCCCGAACTGCCGCAGCACATCCAGGGTAATATCGATATACGGACGGGATTCCACCTTTCCTGTCAGGTTCAGGACGCTGTCTCCTTCAAGCAGGGGCAATGCAAACAGCAGCCCGCTGATGTACTGGGACGACACATTGGCTGCAATAGAATATTCCCCTGCTGTCAGTCCGCCCGTGAGGACCAGCTGCCCGTCTTCATAGAATGCGCTTACGCCGTGGGGTGCCATGGCTTCAAACAGAGGTCCCATGGGCCGCTGCATGAGCCTGCCCCGACCGGTGAATCGAATTTCTCCGGCTCCGGTTTCCGCCTGCCGTCTTCCCTGCAGCGCGCCGCAGACCGGCACCATGAACCGCAGGGTCGTGCCGCTTTCGCCGCAGTCCAGCACATTCTCTTCCCGCTCCAGTGCCCCGATGACCCGGCGGGTGGCCTCCATGTCCTCACTGACCGTCTCCAGCTTCACTTCCGTTTCCACCCCGGACGTGATCTTCGACAGTGCCGCCGCCAGCAGGATCCGGTGGGCAAAGGACTTGGACTGTATGACTTTCACGGTTCCGGTGAGTTTTCTGTTATCCAGTCTGACTTCCATCTACGCTCTACCTCCTGCCAGCAGGTTCTGGGCCTGCTCCACATCCATGTGGCGGATAAAGCAGTCCCCGATCTTTCGCGGCAGAATCAGGTTGATCTCTCTGCCTTCAATCTTCTTATCCGAAAGCATGCCCGCCAGAAGCTGCTCTGTGGTAAACGGTGCTTCCGTCGGAAGACCGTATGCTTCCAGCAGCCTCTTCAGTCCGTCTGCCGTACCCTCTTCACAGGTTCCGTCTTTCTCTGCAGCCTTCGTCACCATGGCCATGCCCATGGCCACTGCGCTGCCGTGAGAGATTTCGAATCCGCTGTTTTTTTCGATGGAATGGCCGATGGTGTGACCGAAATTCAGCAGGTTCCGCAGACCCTTGTCCAGTTCATCCTGCACCACCACCTGCCGTTTGATATCCACGCAGGCTGCGATGATCTCCGCCAGCAGTGTTTTGTCACTGCGGCATGCCGGCAGAATATTTTCCGCAAGCCGGCCGTAAAGATCCGCATCCCAGATCATACCGTATTTGATCACCTCTGCACATCCATCGGCAAATACCGACGGTTCCAGCGTATCCAGGGTGTCCGTATCCATAATCACCGCCGCAGGCTGATAAAACGCCCCCACCAGATTCTTGCCCTCCGGCAGGTTGATGGCTGTCTTGCCGCCCACCGAAGAATCCACCGCCGAAAGCAGAGTGGTCGGAAGCTGCACAAACGGGATCCCCCGCTGATACGTCGCAGCCAGAAATCCGGAAAGATCTCCCACCACACCGCCTCCCAGGGCGAAAATCACATCCTGCCTGGACACATGATGTTCGGCCATGAAAGAAAGCTGGCGGAGATAGCAATCTCCGCTCTTGGCCGTTTCCCCCGCCGGCACCACCGTCCGCAGCACCTGAAAACCCAGGGCGGACAGATTTTGCGCCGTACGATCTCCGTACAGGGAATCCACATGTTCATCCGTCAGCAGAACCGCCTTGCCGCCTCGGCCCGCCACGGCTCTGATTTTTTCCGGAAGCAGCTCTTCCAGTTTGTCCAGCAGCCCCGCCCCGATGTGCACGTCGTAGGGACGCGCTGTATCTACATGAATGGTTTTTTTCATTATTTTTTCTCCGGTCGTTTCTTTTCCAGTTCTTCTTTTCGCTCCCGGCCGTCCCGCAGAAGCTGCTCCAGGCTCTCCCGGTCTTCCGCGGCGATGGCGTCCCGGTATTCCTGCAGGCTTCCCAGCAAAATATCCAGTTCCGTCAACAGCGCTTCCTTATTG
>JAEDMR010000011.1 GCA_016302925.1 Bacillota bacterium | reverse complement strand
CGGCGGACTGGCCTTCGGCGTCATCGACCAGATCGGTGCGGAATTTGAAAATACGCAGAATTTCAAGGTCGGAGACGAAATCATCTGCAATGCATCCCTGGCTTCGGTGCCAATGCATATTGAAAGTATCCGAGCAGTGGATCCTGTGTTTCATCAGATTGACGCCGACGGATATATGATCGTGAACAGCCGGATTACCTTGGTTAAGGTGCCGGAAGGTGTACCGGATAATCTGCTGATGAGCGCCTTCGATGAGTCGGGGACCCTGTTCCGGCTGCATCAGATCGCAGCGGAAAATAAACGGTTTCTCATCGTGGGAAACAGCCTGATTACCAACATTCTGTACGGTTATGTAGTGCGGCGGGCCGCAGGAGAAGATGCGGAAATCGTCTGTATTTTCGATAGAAAGACGGACCTGCGGATCACCGGCGGAAGCGTGGATCAGCTGATGGCAGTGGTATTCAATGAAATCCACTATATGGACATCCTGAAGCCGCTGGAGTGCATGCAGCATCTGGATAAGGGTTCCTACTTCGATCTGTCCATCAACTGCGCGGAAATTCCAGGCGCGGAGACCATCAATATTCTGGCCGCCAAACGTGGCGGAACGGTGGTATTTACCAACCTGATCAACAACCTGAACATCGCCCTGTATATCACGGAATCCATGACGAAACCGCTGAAAGTACGAGGTGCCGAAGGGTATGTGGATGGCTATGATGTATTCGATGTGAAGGTGGTGGAGGAACTGGCTCCTTACTTTGAACATGCACGTTTTGAGCTGGTAGACAAGCTGGACAATCTGGATGAAACGGAACCAGGCGGCGTGAACCGGGCTTTTGCCAGAGGAGAAGAAGTGGCCATGCTGGAGGACTATGTTTACCGGAGCCGTGCCATGAACCAGGTACTGAACGAGATCGTGCAGGTGTCCCGCTATGACTGCAATGTCATCATATTTGGAGATACCGGTGTCGGTAAGGAAAAGGCAGCCAATATCATACAGAAAAACAGTGACCGGAAGATGCAGCCCTTTGTAAAGATCAACTGTGCCTCCATCTCTCCGAACCTGATTGAATCCGAGTTCTTCGGCTATGAGAAGGGCGCGTTTACCGGCGCCAATGCGTCCGGGAAAAAAGGATATTTCGAAATCGCAAACAATGGCGTCATCTTCCTGGATGAAATCGGTGAACTGCCGCTGGAAATGCAGGCCAAACTGCTTCGGGTCATTCAGGACGGCGAATTTTACCGGGTTGGAGGAACTGCACCGATTAAAACAAATGTCCGCATCATCTCTGCCACCAACCGGAATCTGGAGGAATTCATCGAAAAAGGTCTGTTCCGCAGAGACCTGTACTACCGCCTGAATGTGGTACCGATCCGCATTCCGAGCCTGTCGGACCGGCCGGAAGATATCCCGGCCCTAGTGGGGCATTTCCTGAAAAAATACGGAAAGAAGTTCGGCCGGCGCCGCGGCATGGACGATGCCGCCATGGAATATCTGCAGCAGCAGCAGTGGCCGGGAAACATCCGGGAACTGGAAAACACGGTGCAGCGTCTGATTATTTCCGCAGCCGGCGACAATATCAGTCTGATGGACGTGATGAGGGACAGCCATGGGGAACTCTTCAGCGGTTCTGTAAGTCAGCTTCCGGGCGACAGCAGTGCGGACGGTGAGGCGGCGGAACGGATGCCGGAAAAGGAACTGGATCTGCAGCTGGCAGTAGATGAATACGAAAAGGGACTGATCAAATATGCCTGCGACAAATACGGATCCACCCGAAAGGCCGCCAGAGCCCTGGGAATCAGCCAGACCCAGATCGTAAGGAAAAAGAAAAAATACGACATTCTATAGGACACGGAACAGGGTGCGGAACAGGGCACTGACCCGGCATCAAACGCCTGCCGACACCCATAAAAAACACGAAAAAAGATAGCGAACCGAAATGTGTTCGCTATTTTTTCTTATGAAACGAAATCGGTTCAAAAAATGGATAAAAATTACTCGTCAAAAAAAGGACAGACCCCTGCATGGATTGGAATTACTGCGAATACATTTTGAGGGGAAAGGTAGGATGCTTTGGCATATTTATTGCTTTATATAATAATGCCGGGAGCAGGTGGGTAAATCGGGTAACCCGGGACTCCCGAAAAAATACAAAGGAATATTATAGTAAAAGGAGAAGAAACATTATGGAATTTAAAAAAGGTGATATCTACGGAACTCACAGAGTGCTCGAACCAAAGGGTGTACTGCCGCAGCCTGCAGACAAGCTGGACAACACCATGGAAATCTACGACAACGAAGTGCTGATCGATGTACAGACTCTGAACATTGACTCCGCTTCCTTCACGGAAATCGAAAAGAGAGCCGGCGGCGATGTGGAAGAGATCAAGAAGATCATCATGAACATCGTGGAAACCACCGGTAAGCATAAGAACCCTTGGACCGGTTCCGGCGGCATGCTGATCGGTAAGGTTGCAGCCATCGGTCCGAACTTCAAAGGCGACCTGAGAGTCGGCGATAAGATCGCAACACTGGTTTCCCTGTCCCTGACTCCGCTGAAGATTGAAGAAATCAAGGAAGTAAGACCGGAAATCGACCAGGTTGACGTAAAGGGTCAGGCAATCCTGTTCCAGTCCGGCCTGTACGGCATCCTGCCGAAGGATATGCCGAAGGAACTGGCACTGTCCGTTCTGGACGTAGCAGGTGCACCGGCACAGACTGCCAAGATCTGCAAGCCTGGCGACACTGTAGTCGTAATGGGCGGCGGCGGCAAGTCCGGTATCCTGTGCTGCTGGCAGGCAAAGAAGCAGGTTGGTGTAAACGGCAAGGTTATCTGCGTAGACGGCTTCAAGAAGTCCATCAACCGTGCCATGTCCGTAAAGTGTGCTGACGAATATCTGGTTGTAAACGCAACCGACGCTGTTGCAATGTATAACGAAATCATGGAAGTAACCGAAGGTGAACTGGCTGACGTAGTTATCAACGTAGTAAACATTCCGAACACCGAAATGGCTTCCATCCTGGCCTGCAAGGACAACGGCCTGGTATACTTCTTCTCCATGGCTACTTCCTTCACCAAGGCAGCTCTGGGTGCAGAAGGTGTCGGCAAGGATGTGAACATGCTCATCGGAAACGGCTACACCAAGGGTCACGCCAATGTGGCACTGCAGGTTCTGAGAGACGACGAAAGAATCATGAAGCTGTTTGCAGAACTGTACGCATAATCCGGATTTTCCTGACAAAATCCGCAAACCATTTGTTTCAGACACGGCGGACGTTTTCTGCATGCAGGGATCTGCCGTGATGATATAGCAAAGAAATGTGCCGGAATTGGGTACGGCACGAAAAAAGTTTTTCAGGAGGAAATTAAGATGAAAAAAGGATGTCCTTACGGAACTCACCGTGTAATTTCACCAAAGGGTGTATTACCGCAGCCAGCTGATGTTGTTGACAACAACATGGATGAAATCTATGACAACGAAGTGCTGATCGATGTAAAAACCTTAAACATCGACTCCGCATCTTTCACCGAAATCGAAAGAAGAGCTGGCGGCGATATCGAAAAGATTAAAGAAATCATGCTGGGCATCGTTGCCAAAGCTGGTAAGCATAAGAATCCTTGGACCGGTTCCGGCGGTATGCTGATCGGTACCGTAGAACAGATCGGCGAAAATTATGTTGGCGACCTGAAGGTCGGTGACAAGATCGCAACTCTGGTTTCCCTGTCCCTGACTCCGCTGAGAATCGATGAGATTCTGGAAGTAAGACCGGAAATCGACCAGGTTGATATCAAGGGTAAAGCAATCCTGTTCCAGTCCGGTATCTATGCAAAATTACCGGAAGATATGCCGGAAGGTCTGGCTCTGTCCGCTCTGGACGTAGCTGGTGCACCTGCACAGACTGCAAAGCTGGTTAAGCCGGGTCAGACTGTAGTAGTTATCGGCGGCGGCGGCAAGTCCGGTCTGCTCTGCTTATACGAAGCAAAGAAGAGAGCCGGCGTAACCGGTAAGGTAATCTGCATCGCAGGATCTCCGAAGTCCGAAGCAAGAGCAAAGAACCTGGATCTGGCAGACGTATACATGGTTGCAAATGCTACTGATGCAGTTGGCGTTTACAACAAGATCATGGAAGTAACCGACGGACAGCTGGCTGACGTGGTTATCAACTGCGTAAACATCGAAAACACCGAGATGGCTTCCATCCTGGCCTGCAAAGATGAAGGCGTTGTTTACTTCTTCTCCATGGCTACTTCCTTCACCAAGGCTGCACTGGGTGCAGAAGGCGTTGGCAAGGACGTAAACATGATCATCGGAAACGGCTACACCAAGGGTCATGCAGAAATCACGCTGCAGGAACTGAGAGAACACGAAGGTCTGAGAAACCTGTTTGCTGAAATGTACGCATAATCAGCAGAACCTATAAGTGAAAGATGGAAAGACGGCGGATATGCCTTCCGGCACACCCGCCGTCTGAAATAAAGTGTAAAAGGAGAACACAATGGCAATTAGAAATTGGAAAGACATCCCTCTGTTCAAGGACGTAACCGATGAACAGTGGAACGACTGGCATTGGCAGGTAGAGCACAGATTATCCACCGTGGAGGATATCGCACAGGTTGTGAATCTGACCGAACAGGAAAGAGCAGATATTGAAAAGGTTATGGGCGGCTTCCGTGTAGGCATCACCCCGTACTATGCATCCCTGATGGACCCGGATGATCCGAGAGACCCGGTAAGAATGCAGGCTGTTCCGACTCTGGCTGAAATGCACAGATCCGATGCCGATGATGCTGACCCTCTGCACGAGGACGCAGACTCCCCGGCTCCTGGTCTGACTCACAGATATCCTGACAGAGTATTATTCCTGATCACTGACCAGTGCTCCATGTACTGCAGACACTGCACCAGAAGAAGACTGGCAGGAGAAACCGACGGTGCAAGATCCAGAGAAGATATCGATGCATGTCTGGACTACATCAGAAGAACTCCGGTTGTTCGTGACGTTCTGCTGTCCGGCGGCGACGCTCTGTGCGTAGAAGATGAAACTCTGGAATACATCATCAGCGAACTGAGAAAGATTCCGCATGTTGAAATCGTAAGAATCGGTTCCAGAACGCCGGTTGTAATGCCGCAGAGAATCACTGACAATCTGGTAAACATGCTGAAGAAATATCATCCGATCTGGCTGAATACGCACTTCAACCATCCGAAGGAACTGACTCCGGAAGCTTGCGAAGCACTGAGAAAGCTGGCTGACGCAGGTATTCCTCTGGGCAACCAGTCCGTACTGCTGAGAGGCGTAAACGACTGCAAGCACATCATGAGAGAACTGGTTCAGAAGCTGGTTCAGAACAGAGTAAGACCTTACTACATCTACATCTGCGACCTGTCCATCGGTATCGAACACTTCAGAACTTCTGTTGCAAAGGGTATCGAAATCATCGAAGGTCTGAGAGGACATACTTCCGGCTACGCTGTACCTACTTTCGTAGTAGATGCACCGGGAGGCGGCGGAAAGACTCCGGTAATGCCGCAGTACGTAATTTCCCAGACGCCGCACAAGGTAATCCTGAGAAACTACGAAGGTGTTATCACCACTTACACCGAACCGCAGCTGCCGGATCTGCCTTGCACCTGCGACTACTGCACCGGTAAGAAGACCTACAAGTATCAGGGCGTATCCGCTCTGGGCGAAGGTCCGGAAATCAAGTCTATGGAACCTGCAAACCTGCTGAGACATCAGAGAAACGAACATCACTAGGATGCAGCTCATCCGGACTGCCGGGTAATATAAAAAATACCTGCGGGGAGGCTTTTGCCTCCCCACAGATATGAAAAGGATTTTTTCAGATGGGTTTACTATACGATTTATCAACGAAATACAAGACTTTGTCCATTGTAGGCATGGCGAAAAATGCCGGGAAGACCACAGCCCTCAATTATCTGATTGAAGAGGCCATGGACGAAGGCATCCGGCTGGGAGTCACATCCATCGGGCGTGACGGAGAAACCCAGGATCTGGTCACCGGAACCGAAAAGCCGAGAATCTATCTGGATCAGGACACCATCGTAACCGTGCCGACGCAGCTTTACGACATGGCAGATGCAGGCATGGAGATTCTGAAAAAAACCAGATATTCCACGCCGATGGGTGATCTGCTCATCTGCAGGGTTGCAGACAGCGGGTACGTACAGATTGCCGGTCCGCCGGCCGCCATGGATACCAAGAGAGTCTGTGAAGAGTTGTTTGGCTATGGTTGTGACCTGATTCTGATTGACGGAGCCATCGACCGGAAAGCCATCGCATCTCCGGAGACATCCGATGCTATCATTTTATCAACGGGTGCCGTTCTTTCCAGAAACATGAAAAAAGTGGTGGAGGAAACAGCACATCTGGTGTCCCTTTACAGTCTGGACGAGCTGGAGAATTCTCCGGCACGCAGGCAGATTGAGGAGAATCTGTTCCAGGATAGGATTCTGCTCATAAAAGGAGAGAAAACCGTTGCGCTGGATCTGAAGACAGGACTGGGCGGAAGCCGGTTTATTGATGAGGCGATTGATGCGGAAACGGAGTATGTATATATTCCGGGTGCTTTTACAAACAGCGTGATCTGCGATATCAGTCCGAAAAAGCTGAAGCAGGTGCGGTTTGTACTGAAGGATCCGACCAAGATCTTTATCAACGCGATGGACTGGGGGAAGCTGCGGAAGAAGGGATTCCGGGTCAGTGTGCTGAAGAACATTGAAGTGGCGGCCATCACGGTAAATCCGTGGTCACCGCGGGGATATTCCTTTGAAAGCGAAGCACTGATTGCCGCCATGCGGGAAGCAATCCCGGATATGCAGCTGATTGATGTAAGGAAATAGAATTACAGCCGCCTGCAGGCGGCAGGAAAAAGAGGGAGAAGATTATGAGAGCAGGCAAGAACAGAAGACTGGCCAACGTGAAAACAAGAACGGAGACAGGTCTGGAATATATCCTGTCGTGCATGAACCTGAATACTCCCTTCGGAAAAAAACAGTTAAAGGAAATACGGCCTTACTTCCCGGGAGAAGAGGAAGATCTGCGTGAAGAGCTGGATAAAGTGGACCGCATGATTGCCTTCGCCGGGGAGAATCCGCGTCTGGTGGAGCAGATCGGAGAGCTGTTCATGGAGGTGAAGGATGTGTCCTACACCTTAAGCCGCAGTGCGAAATCAGTTCTTTCCGTTGTTGAGATTTACGAAGTGAAAACACTGCTTCTGCAGATGAGAAGGCTGTCGCAGCTCCTGGAAGGGAGCAGCAGCGTGCCTGAAGAATACAGACTGGAGGATACGACGGAGCTGCTGGACGTGCTGGATCCCCGCAGAGACAGGATCAACACGTTCTACATATACGATGAGTTCTCGGAAAAACTGGGACAGTTCCGGCAGGAGAAACGGCGCATTGAGCTGGAAATCCGAAAAGAGCAGAAGGCAAAGCGGGAAGCCATCCGTAAGGAATATGGGATTCAGCTGACGCCGAAGTTTGATATTACGGTATCCCGGTCACATCCGGATCTGGAAAAGGTGAAATCCATTCCGGATCTGGAGCTGGTGTACGAGGACTACATGTCCCTGACATTCCAGCTGAAACCATTTGGTACGGTATATGAATATGTGAAGGAGATGGAGAACCTGAATCTTCAGATGGAAGAGGAAGAGGAAGCCATCCGGGCCGATCTGTCACAGAAGATTTCTGTATGGGAGAACTGCCTGACCGGAAACTGCCAGCGAATGGGTGCGCTGGATCTGGCTCTGGGAAAGGCATCCTATGCCATGGAACACAGCTGTACACGGCCTGAAATCACAGAGGAGCATATTATAGAAATTGAGGAGGGACGGAATCTTCAGGTTGAAGACATCCTCAATAAAAAGGGTAAGAAGTACTGTCCGGTAAGTATCTCCCTGGGCGATGGAGTTACTTGCATTACGGGCGCGAATATGGGTGGAAAAACAATATCACTGAAGTTGGTCGGACAGGTGTCCGTTCTGGCCCAGTATGGCTTCTTCGTGCCATGCCGGCATGCCAGGGTCGGGCTCTCCAACTACATGCAGATGCTCATCGGCGACAGTCAGTCTGTCGAAAGAGGTCTTTCCAGTTTCGGAAGCGAAATGGAAGAATTGAAGGAGATCCTGGACAAAAGCAGTGATCGGTCGGTTTTATTAATTGACGAAATTGCCAGCGGGACGAACCCGGTGGAGGGACTGGCTCTGACGAGAAGTCTGGTGGACTATTTGAAGGAGAAACCGTATATTACGCTGATTACGACACACTTTGAAACGGTAACGGAAACGGAAGGTGTCATCAATATGCAGGTGAGAGGGCTTGCAGACGCGGATTTCGGCAAACTGAACAGGGAAATCCAGTATGCAAACCGGCGTGAGCGGATCAACATTATTTCCAAGTATATGGACTACCGGCTCTACCGCGTACAGCGGCAGGGGCAGATACCGAAGGATGCGCTGAACATCGCGAAGATGCTGGGAATCAGCAAAGAGATCATCGATGGTGCGCAGAAGTATTTAAAATAAAGGAGAAACGAGGATGAAAAGCAAATTAAATCTTGATTCAAAAGTCGTTGACAGTGCTCGTCAGCATGCAGCAAACATTGCACACGACATGCAGGATTTTATTGACCGTCATACAACAGTATCCACAGAAAGAACCATTCTGAGACTGCTGGGCGTTGACGGTGTTGACGATGTTGACAATCCGCTGCCAAACGTAGTTGTGGATCACATCAAGGAAGCAGGTGCTCTGCCGACAGGTGTTGCATACCTGATGGGGAATGCCATCGTGCAGACCGGCAAGACTCCGCAGGAAATTGCAGAGGAAATCGCTGCAGGCAAGCTGGACATCGTGAAGCTGCCGACCTGCACGCAGGAGGAAGCTGCGGAAGCATTAAAGCCTGCCATCAAGGCTACCTTCGCAAGAATTGACGAACAGAAGGCAAAGAGACAGGAATACCTGAACACCATCGGCGAAGGCAAGGAACCGTACATCTATGTAATCGTTGCTACCGGCAACATCTACGAGGACGTGATCCAGGCACAGGCTGCTGCAAGACAGGGTGCTGATGTTATCGCTGTAATCCGTACCACTGCCCAGTCCCTGCTGGACTATGTACCTTACGGCCCGACAACCGAAGGTTTCGGCGGTACTTACGCTACACAGGAAAACTTCAGAATCATGAGAAAAGCACTGGATGAAGTTGGCGAAGAAGTCGGCAGATACATCAGACTGTGCAACTACTCCTCCGGCATGTGCATGCCTGAAATCGCTGCCATGGGAGCACTGGAAAGACTGGATGTTATGCTGAACGATGCAATTTACGGCATCCTGTTCAGAGACATCAACATGCAGAGAACACTGGTTGACCAGTTCATGTCCAGAGTTATCATCGGTTACTGCGGTATTATCTTCAACTCCGGTGAAGATAACTACCTGACCACAGATGATGCAATCGAAGCTGCACATACTGTAACTGCTTCCCAGTTCATCAACGAACAGTTTGCTGTTCTGGCAAACATTCCGGAAGAGCAGATGGGTCTGGGCCATGCATTTGAAATGGACCCTGCTACGGAAGACGGCTTCCTGCTGGAACTGGCACAGGCACAGATGGCAAGAGAAATCTTCCCGAAAGCAAGATTAAAATATATGCCTCCTACAAAGTTCATGACCGGAAACATCTTCAGAGGTCACCTGCAGGATGCGCTGTTCAACCTGGTAACCGTATGGACCCACCAGTCCATTCTGTTAACCGGTATGCTGACCGAAGCAATTCATACTCCGCTGATGCAGGACAGATATCTGGCAATCGAAAACGCACAGTATATCTTCAATAACTGCAGACACATCGGTGATGAAGTGGAATTCAAGCAGGATGGTATCATCCAGAAGAGAGCACAGGAAGTTCTGGGCAAAGCAGACGCTCTGCTGGCAGAAGTAGAAAAAGAAGGCCTGTTCTCCACCATCGAAAAGGGTATCTTCGGCGGCGTAAAGCGTCCGTTCGACGGCGGCCACGGTCTGGAAGGCGTCTGCACGAAGGGCGAAAACTACTTCAATCCGTTTATCGAATTATTCCTGGATCATGAATAGGGAGGTGTAATACAATGACAACATGTGCAACTACACAGGTAGATTTAACGAAAGTGAAGCCTTACGGCGACGCATTAAATGACGGTAAAGTGCAGCTTGCGTTTACGCTTCCTGTACCTTACGGTGAAGAAGCAGAAGAATGCGCCAAGCAGTATGCGAAGAAGCTGGGTCTGGAAGAACCAAACGTGGCTTACTACTGCGAGCTGACCAAGGGTTATACGTTCTTCAATGTATACGGATGTGCAACTCCGACCATCGACTACACGCAGATCGTGGTTCCGAAGGTAGAGGGCGAAGTATATGACAGAGTCGAGTGCGGCGAATGGATCGGCGAAAACATCGGCAGAGATATCGTTGTTGTCGGCGCTTCCATTGAATCCGACGCACATACCGTAGGTATCGACGCAATCATCCAGATGAAGGGCTTCCACGGTCACTTTGGTCTGGAAAGATTCAAGAACGTAGTGGCTTACAACATGGGTTCCCAGGTTCCTTGCGAAGCGCTGATTGCGAAGGCAAAGGAAGTAAATGCGGATGCAATTCTGGTATCTCAGACGGTTACTCAGAAAGATATTCATATCATGAACCTGACCAAGATGGCAGAACTGATGGAAGCAGAAGGTCTGAGAGACAAGATCATCCTGACCTGCGGCGGTCCGAGAATCTCCCACGAACTTGCACAGGAACTGGGCTATGATGCCGGTTTCGGTCCTGGCAAGTATGCAGAACACGTCATGTCCTTCGTTATGCAGGAAGTACAGAAGCGCGGCTGGGAAAAGAAAGCAAATATCGCGGACAGATAGATATTTATACACAATCACAGCATAAAAGACTTCAAAAGACTTTACAGGAAGAAAAAGGTGTGATATACTTTTAACGATTGGTGGGGCAGTTATGTCCCGCCAATTCGAGTTGTGCAGGTTGATGTATAAGTAATTTTAAGAAAGGTGAAATAACAATGATTAACAAAATTATGACTGCAGATGAAGCAGTTGCAGGCGTAAAAGACGGTATGACCATTATGGTCGGCGGCTTCCTGGGTACTGGTTCACCTGAAATTCTGATGGACGCTCTGGTAAGAAAGGGCGTAAAGCACCTGACTGTCATCGGTAACGACGGTGGTCTGGACGTCGGCCAGCCGGCAGGCGAATTCGCCGGCAAGACTGCAAGAGGTATCGGTAAGTTACTGGAACACCATATGGTTGACCACATCATCGCTTCCCACTTAGGCGTAAACCCGAAACTGAATGAACAGTTTGCTGAAGGCACTCTGAGATACACTCTGGTTCCGCAGGGTACTCTGGCTGAAAAGATCAGAGCTGCTGCTTACGGACTGGGCGGTGTACTGACTCCGACCGGTGTTGGTACTCCGATGGAAACCGAACTGGATGAGCTGGGAAGAAAAAAGAAAGTTGTAGAAATTGAAGGCAAAAAGTATCTGTTTGAACTGCCTTTATTTGCTGACTATGCTTTCATCAGACCTTCCGTTGCGGATAAATTCGGTAACTACTACTGCTCCAAGGCAACCAAGAACTTCAACTACGTGATGGCAGGCGCTGCAAAGCACACCATCATCGCACCGGAAAAGATTGTGGAAATCGGTGAAATCGACCCTGACTACTTTGGTGTAGCAGGCGTTCTGGTAGAAGCTATTGCGGAAGGAGAAAAGAAATGGCAGATTTAAAAGTAAGAATTGCGAAGAGATGCGCAAAAGAATTTGAAGATGGTGATTTCATCAACCTGGGCATCGGCCTGCCGACCATGGTTGCTGACTATATCCCTGAAGATATCATGGTTACCTGCCACTCCGAAAACGGATTTGCCGGTATCGATGCAGTTGCTGATGCTTCCAATCTGGATGTGGACATCATTAACTCCGGCGGTACATATGTAACTGCTCTGCCGAGAGTAAAGTACTTCGACACTGCAGAATCCTTCGGTCTGGTAAGAGGCGGCCATGTAAAGGCTACCGTACTTGGCGCTATGGAAGTTGCTGAAAACGGCGACCTGGCTAACTGGATCGTACCTGGCAAGAAGGTTGCAGGTATGGGCGGAGCTATGGATCTGTGCGTAGGCTGCCCGGAAGTTATCATCGTTATGATGCACACCCAGAAGGGTGCTCATAAGATCTTAAAGAAATGCAATCTGCCGCTGACTGCAGAAAAGTGCGTTTCCAAGATCATCACCGAAATGGGTGTAATGGAAGTCAGAGAAGACGGTATCTGGGTAACCGAGTTACATCCGGACTACACCTGGGAAGATATCCAGGCTGCAACCGGCTGCGAACTGCATAAAGACCCGAACATGAAGGCAATGGAAGAAGAATAAACTTCAGATTTTGCACAACAATAAAACGGCGGATGCGAGTCCGCCGTTTTTTCGTTGTGGTGCAGGAAACTGCACAATCTACAAACCATTTACCATGTACGAGAATTCAGCCTGCGGAATTCACTCAGTGTTGAAACATGAGAGTTCAGTCCGCCGTCAACATTCATGATCTGCCCCGTTACATAGCTGCTTTCGTCCGATGCGAGGTATACGCACAAATGCCCGATATCTTCCGGACACCCGTATCGGTCAACCAGAATATTGTTCAGGAAAATATCCTTCAGAGTCTGCGGAACACGGGACTCGTTTTCCGGGGTAACAATCAGACCCGGACGTACACAATTGCATCGTATTTTTTGCTTTCCATACTCCGCAGCGGTATACTGGGTAAGCATGTTTACGCCGGCTTTCGCACATGCATAAGCCGCAGAGCCCAAATCTCCTCCGCAGGTCGCCATGGATCCGATGTTAATGATAGATCCGCCGTTTTCGTTCTCCAGCATATACGGAAGGATGCTCTTCACGGAGAAGAAAGTCCCCCGCAGATCGCTCTGGATGATAGCATCCCACATTTCCAGTGTCAGCTCATCGACGCGGCCGTCCTTCAGGCCTACATTCGCCGCATTATTGACAAGGATGTCTATCTTCCCATACTTTTCTGCTGTATCAGCAAATAACTTCGTAATACTGTCCACGTCTGTCATGTCCATGGAGTGGAACCATGCGTCTCCGCCTTCTGCTGCAATTCTGTCAACCACGGCCTGGCCTTTTTCCGCTCGTCGCCCGCATATAACAACTTTCGCACCTTCTGATGCAAACAATCTCGCAATTCCGATCCCGATCCCGCTGGTGGATCCTGTAACGATTGCTGCTTTTCCCTGTAATCTGTTCATGATACCGATTCCTTTCTTGTCGTTTCTTTTTTACTATCTCTTTTAAACTTTGCTCACTTACATTCCCTAAAAATTGTACTTTTACACAATAATATAAAAAAATAAAATGTGTCAATGCATAAATTAAAAATGTACTGTATACTTTTTGTGTAGCAAAAACAATATATAACGAAACGACACGGAGTTTTTTATCGATAAGAATAATTATTACCGATTGCTGCTTTTTTATTCATCGAGAAACAGAAATCATGACACAAGTGCACAAGCAAGGAATGCAATGTTTCCTGTAAACAGAATTCAGGTATATTTTGGATAAAAACAGGCCATATTATTTGTAGCTGCACGATACAATTGGGCACAGACAGGGAAAACTTGATTTTTTATCTATATTATGGTAAACTGAAGAGGTGCTTACAGGAGGAGCTTATGATTGACAAACCAAATAGCAGAGGGGAAAAACTGCTGGAATGGCTTTTCGAGCATTGCGGAAAACTGCAAGACGGATTGAAAGAGCTGACAGACAGAAATCCCAGAAGAACAAAGATTGCGGCAGCGGTCTGCTGCGCAGCGATTTTCGGGTCCCTGGTGGTCGGTTACGCCATGCCGCGGGAAGTCACCGTATACATGGATGACTCCCTGACCACGGTTCCCACCCTGTATGAAACCACAGCGAAGCAGGTGGATCGTTTCCTTGAAGTCCACGATATTGACTATATAGAAAGCCAGGACGAGATCGACGTCCAGATGGAGGATGGGATTGAAGACGGTATGGAGATCCATATCCGAAAAGCATTCGATGTGAAGATCGAAGCGGACGGCGGCGAAACAACGCTGACCATACTCCCTATGACTGTGGAAGAGGCTCTGGCGGAAGCGGAAATCACATACGATGAGAACGACATTGTCGAGCCATCGCTGCAGACCTGCCTGAAAAAAGGCAGCCAGATTACTGTGAAGCGGGTAACGGTGGCGGAAGAGTCGCGCATTGTGGAAGTGGATTATCAGACCATCGAACAGGCAGATCCATCCATTGCCATCGGCGATGTGCAGGTAACCCAGAAGGGAAGAAAAGGAAAGATATGCGAGACCTTTTCCGTGACGTATGTCGACGGAGAAGAAACCGAACGGGAACTGGTGAATTCGGAGACCCTGAAAAAGAAACGAAATAAGATCGTCAGCTACGGCACGAAGATTTCTTTCGGCAAGCCATCCGGGCTGCAGTATCAGCGGAAGATTGAACATGTCCGTGCTGTATCCTATTACTTCAGAGGAAACCCAAGCGGATCCTATGGTCTGCCGTGCACCTACGGTACCGTGGCCGTGGATCCGAAGGTGATTCCGCTGGGATCCAGGCTGTATATCGAAGGCTATGGTTATGCCATAGCAAATGATGTGGGCAGTGCCATTAAAGGAAACACGGTAGACCTCTATATGGAACGGTTCGAACAGTGCATGCTCTGGGGCGCCCGGTGGACCACGGTGTATGTACTCAGCGAGCCATAATCTAAATGAAAAACTGATATGAAAACAGAAAGAACCGCAGAGCGCGGTTCTTTTCTTCTTGATGCATTATCGCAGATGCTTATTGATCAGGTCGATAAACGTATCCACGTACTCTTCCTTCTGGAAAATGGCGCGGGCCGTTGCCGCATTTCCGCCGCCCTTGCCGCCATAGATGGAGGCATTTTCCTTCACCAGCTTGCCGCAGTCCGGTATGCCGTCAGAGCTCAGCAGCACCGTATGACTTGGGCGGTGTACCAGAAACAGGATCTTCGGGATCTGCCCCTGCAGTTCCTTTGCCAGATTAAGAAGGTCATCCACCGTGAGGATATCATAATAAAAGGCCGGATTGGAAGCGATAGAAGCAGGATCCGGGGCATTTGAGGCTTCTGCCAGCACAGCACGGATTTTTTCTGCTTCCCGGCTTATCACGTACCGGCGGAGCTGTCCCAGCTGCTGACGGGTTTCCGCGGCCTTTTCCTGCTGCGCCAGGTACTTTTTCATCAGATCATCCGTGCCGGCAGACAGGCGGTTTCCCAGCTCCGTCAGCACATCATATTCCCGCTGATACCGGCGAAATGCCCGTTGGCCCGCTTCCATGTAGATGCGGAACATACCCTTGTTGCTCTCCACCTTATAGATTTTGATCATGCCCACTTCCGCCGCCGTGGCAGGATGGGTGCCGCAGCAGGCCACACAGTCTGCCGGGCTGTCCGGATCACCGACGCTGACGATGGTGATGTCCTCATCGATGGCCAGAGCCTTTCGCAGAGGCAGACGGGAAGCCTCCTCAAAGGTATCAAAATGCCGTGTGATCACCGGTGCACCGGACCAGATGACCTGGTTGGCACAAAGCTCTATATGCTCAGCCATCTCCCAGGTGACCTTATCATATTTCGAATCTCCTTCCAGGCGGATGTCCAGCGTCATGTACTGGTCCCCCATATGGAAGCCGTGGTTTACGCCGCCGTATTCCCGGTAAAATGCCCCGCTGACGATGTGCTCGCCGCAGTGACGCTGCATATTGTCAAACCGGTGAGCCCAGTCCAGAATCAGTTCTGCCGCTGTATTGCTGCCCGGCTCCGGAAGATCAGATGGCCGGCAGTCCACCACATGAAAGACCTCGCCATCCTTTTCGTAAACATCCAGAACCTGAAATCCGGCCAGGGTGCCCCGGTCACAGCTCTGACCGCCGCCCTCCGGGAAAAACAGGCTCCGGTCCAGGGTGACGACAGCATGCCCTTTCTTTTCACTGACTGAAGTGACGTGCGCCGTCGTCTCCCGCAGATAAACATCTTCTTTATATAATCGAATGGTGCTCATAATTTGCCTCCTTGCTCTTTTCTGCCAATATGATACCACAAACAGGAAAGAATGGAAACGCCGCAGCATAAACTTTCTTAAGAAATCGAGAAAGGCCGGGTTTTCTATGAAAAAATCACGTTTCAAAATCCTCACGGCAGGCGCTGCATTTTCTGCGGGTTTTCTTTTCTGTCTGTGGTTCATGACGGCATCTGTTTTCCCCGAGACCGTTTCTGCTCCCGCATCCGGCGGGCAGGATCTGCCGGTACTGGTCATCGATGCAGGACACGGAGGGTTCGACGGAGGTGCACAGGCAGCAGACGGTACGAAGGAAAAGAACATAAATCTTGCCATCGCTCTGGAACTGGCAGACATGGCCAGGCAGTATCCGGTGGAAGTGATCCTCACCAGAGAGCAGGATGAGGCACTGTACACGGATAAAAACACTGCATCGAAAAAAAGAGAGGATCTGCTGCGACGAAAGGAAATTATGGAGGAATCCGGCGCAGACCTGGCTGTATCCATTCACCTGAACAGCTTTCCGCAGAACACAGGCGTGTACGGTGCACAGGTTTTTTATCCGGCTGATGAGCCGGTCGGTCAGAACGGACGAACAGACGAACGGATCGCAGAACAGAGCAGCAGGGCACTGGCCGAATCCGTTCAAAAAGCACTGGAAACAGGCATTTCTGACGGAAGGGAGCGCACTGCCATGAAGAAAAAAGATATCCTTCTGTTTCAGGATCCGCCGTGCAGGATCATACTGGTGGAATGCGGATTCCTTTCCTGCCCCGAGGAGGCAGAAAAGCTGAAAACCGCGGAATATCAACGAAAGCTGGCAGAGGCAATCTGGAAGGGAATCAATGAACAATTATGCCTTGCAGAAAGAGAAAACATACCGGTGGTGGAAAGTACGAACAGGCAGAAAACAAACTGATTATTTTATGTAAAACATGTGGATAACTTTACTCTTGACAAATGGGAAAATATATGAAATGCTTTGAAATTTCAACGAATAATCGATAAAAAATTATCCACATGACGCAAAGGATAAAATTGTATACGATATTGGAAAACAATGTGGATAAACGTGAAACAGATTGAAAAATAAAGGTTTATTCCATGTTAAATCTTGTTTGCAAAGGCGCGAACAGTGGTTGACATAATTCGACATGAATCGGAAATTTCGTTTTATTTTCACAAATCGACCATTGTATACATACCGGGTCATGGTGTATGATAGAATCATGAAAAAACCACCGGCTATACCGGTGCGGAATCGGAAAGGGGAAAAATAATGTACAGCTATTATTATCAGACACCGATTATGAACTATGTGAACCATGGAATGATACTGGGGATTGCGGCAGCTGTTTCTGTACTGCTGGGAATCCTTCTGTTCTTCACGTTCTTCCGCAAAAAGAATGAAGGAAAATATACGGGTGTGAAGGGAAAGCTATATCAGCTTATGAATTTCAACCGGTTTTATGCAGAAGAGATCTTGCGTTTCCTGTATATCGTCGGAACCTGCTGTGCGACAGTATGCGGTGTCGTATCCATCATTCTGGGATCATTCCTCATGGGCATCTGCCAGCTGATTCTGCTGAACGTGGTGCTGCGCATCGTCTTCGAGCTGCTGATGATGTTCATCATGCTCTGCCGGAAGACGGTATCTGTTGACCGGAGACTTTCGCAGATTGAAAAATATTATGATGACAGCTACGATGCATACTGTGATGAGACAGAGGAAGGATGCTGCAGCGGAACCTGCGAAAGCTGTGAAGAAAGCTGTGAAGAAAAGTGCGAACCGGAGGATATCCCGTTCTAAGCAGAAACAGCAAATTCAAGAAAAAAAACACGGGAATGCCGAAGAGACATTCCCATTTTTCTTGCCGAAAACGTCTGAATTGCGGATTTTGCGGAGAAATCAATCGTCACCATCATAGGTATCTTTGGCGATGAAAGCGGCAAAATCCGTGAAATCCTCGAATCCGCTGGACATGAATTCTTCCAGTACCGGCTCGCCGAACTGGTATTTTCCCGCCAGGGCTGCATAAGAACAGAGTCCTGAGGTGATGAAATCCGATTCCATGGCACGAATCCCGTCCTGCGTATAGGACGTCAGGAGAAGCTGACCGCTGTCGGAGACGTAGTAATTGCCCAGCACATCATCGTTCAGCAGATAGATCTGTTTGTTCACGTGATTGTTGTGCGGGTGAAAAATCATAAACAGGCTGCCGTTCTCGTGAGGCGTAATCATGGCGCGCTGCGTCAGATGGGTGGAATTGCGTGTAAAGGCCGGTGCGTCTTCAAACCAGTCGAAGACCGTGATATATTCAGGCCGTGTCAGCATCATGACCGCTTCAGCCGCAGAGATTCGGAAAGAAGAAACCTTTTCAAACCGGACCACACGCAGGTTATCCAGTGTCACCTGGGTGACCACCAGATGGAATGACTGATCGTATTCGATAAGCGACTCACAAAGGTAAGATGTGTGAGTCTGGAATGTGCCGAAATCCCGGTCGCCGTCTGTGCAGTGATAGCCGGTGTTGGATCCGCTGTCCGGATCCGGCGCAGGGTCGATGGTATTTTTGAACAGAGTCGCCATCTTGTGCTCCGGAAAGAGATTGGTCCGTACATAGTGTTTCGTCAGGAATTTGGCAGCCCCGAAGTCTTTGCCGAAACACCGCATGAGAAAATAGTGAATCACCTGGTATGGAGAGGTGAGAATTGGGCACTGCTTGGACATGAGAACATACTCCTCTGTCCGGTCCATGGTAATCTGCGGCTGCAGGAGAAACCCATACTCTTCCTGGCCGTCCGGAAGTTCCAGACCGCTGCGCTGATTCAGTGCGGCATACTGCTGTACCATATAGATGGCTTCCTTCTCCGATAAATTGACCTGTTTGCCGCCCAGACCGCCCAGCAGTGCATTTTCCACATCATGCAGTTCCTCCAGACCTTCGCCGTCTTCGCCGGTGAGGACGCCTTTATACGTATCAAATCCGTATTCTTCCGAGTCAAAATAGAAAAACTGATGAAAATGTGTCAGGACAGTATTTTCCGGCAGGGCCCAGTGAATGTAGACGCCGGTCACTCCCATGAGCCGGGTATCGGTCACATAGGAAGACAAAAATTCTTTCCGGCTGGTCAGGGATGTTTCGGAAAGACCGCCCTGTATGATGGTGAATGGTGTACTTCTTTCTCCTGTCAAAATCTGATATCTCCTTTATATGTATCATCTGTCTTTGATGTAAAGTCTACTTCAAGTATAACCGATTCCTGTGAAAATACAATGATGTTTCTCACACTTTTTTTCATTCCAGGGTTGTAAAGGAAAAAAAGTTGTGATATGATGGGAATGAAAACTGAAAGAAACGGTTCATGTTCTTTTCTTCACAGCACAGTCTGCCGGAGACGGCGTTTGGATGAAGAAAAGCTAAGATGGAAGCAGGTGAAAATCCTGCACGGTCCCGCCACTGTAAGGAGGGAACTGCGGTCCGGATCACGCCACTGCGAAACAGATTCGTGGGAAGGCAGACCGCAGTGAAGATCTCTGAGTCAGGAAACATGCATGAAGCCGCATAATTCACGGTGCCGGAGAAGCACAGAGTGAAGTTTTTTATTGGGGAGATGCAGTACATGGAAGAGAGCATCTGCCTGATGAAAGAAAAAGGTACAGCGAAAACGGGCTGCAGCCGGAGGAAGAGAGTTCCGCAGGCTGCAGCTTTTTGATTGCTTTTTTCAGTTTCCGAAAGCCGACTTTTCATCCAAGCGGAGCGGCGAGCCTGTCCGACCCGACAGACCCGCTGCCCCGCCTCCTTAAAGTAGTTTTTTACTGCTTCCGCAGTAAAATAGAAAATAAGTATAATCAGTATTTAATGTTCTTTCCGTAGATAAAAGCGAGACATACAGGTTCGGAAAATGAAGTGGAAAGCTAAGATGGAAGCAGGTGAAAGTCCTGC